>CACXHD010000202.1 GCA_902767335.1 uncultured Lachnospiraceae bacterium | reverse complement strand
GAGTACGGGAGGAATGCGTAAGCTGTGTATTCCTTCCCCACTGCACAGAGTTCGACCGTTGTCCCAACCGTACGGAATATGACGCATAGTAGCAATATATTCCGTAACCGTCACTCGTGCTGCGTCCTCCAAAGAACTGCATCGTGCCGCCGGTGACCGAGAACCGCGTATTCTGATACAGGGTCAGCCCATATTTATCACTGGTGACAGTTATCGTTCCTCCGGAAACAGAAGAAGGATCCTTCCCGGAGATTCTAATGCCGTGAGAAGACGTCGAGTTTTCTGAATTGGATACAATGTTCAGTTCTCCGCCGCTCATATGGAAGGTGTCCGCATTGATTCCTGCGACCGGGCGTACAGTGTTGGCGGAAGAGAACTCGATTTTCATTTTCCCTCCCCTGATTTCAAGAACATTGGAGGTGTAGACGGCACTGTCTCTGTCGGTCATACTGGCTGTTACGTTTACATTACCGCTTTCCAGAGCAATGGTCTTTTTATTTGCAGTGCTCGAACCCGACGCAATGCGGGTAACATTCAGAGTTGCATCGCTGCTTCCGCAGATCGTCAGGGCCTGATTGCCTGTAAAAATTTCGCCGATGTAGATGGATTCGTCGATCAGGAGGATTGTATCAGAGTTAAGATTATAATCCTTGCCGGTGGTCATCTGGGATGTCCGCATGGTGACGACAGGATCTGCGAATCTTTCTGCAGGCCGGCACCGCCCGGATGAAACAGGAGCACGATGGCAGCTGCAGCAAGGATCCATAGAATTTTTCGCATTTGTTTTGATGTTGCCGATAACATGGTGCACCTCCTCGTATGGAAAAGGAAAAACGCGTAGCCGCGTTTTTGGGCGTTTGTAAATCGTATTTCTTATAATTATTATATCGGCAAGAATTCTGGATATCAAGGAAAGAGCGTGATAATTATCTGTCAAATTGACGGCGCCGGGAGATCGGCGGAGCAGGCCTTTGGGGAGTCGGAGACAGGGGACGTTTCTGTGTCTCCCCGTCCCCCTGTCTTCCCTTGTTTCATTCGTCTCCCCCGATTTCGCAGGCTCACAAGCCAACGGTTTTCTCAAGAAACGCAAAGACTGCTTCCCGGTACAGCTTTGGATTGACGAGCACAGACTCGGCATGACCGGCCTCCGGGATCAGGCAGAGTTCGGCGTCGCCGGCGGTTGCGGCCTGCATCTTCCGGCTGTTGTCGGGGACGATAAAGGTATCTTCCACGCCATGGATGAACAGGATCGGAACATGATTTTCCGGGAGGGCGTCGATGGGGCGCATCTTTGTAAAGGAATATCCATACAGCAGCCGGGCGGCCAGAGACGCGGGGGCGAGCAGAAATCCGGGCAGGTGCATGGCCTTTAAGCCAACCTTCAGGACATTTGTGATTTCACAGAAACCGCAGTCCGCAACCGCAAACGCAAGGTCCTGATCCAGGCCGAGGGCGGCAACTGTGGTGGCTGCACCGAGGGATTCTCCGTGGAGACCGAGAAGGATGTCCTTCCCATAGCGGGAGCGGGTGTCTTCGATCAGCGCGTGCAGATCTTTGGACTCCAGGATGCTGTAGGTACAGGGGGCAGGCGCGTTTTCCCCGTGTCCGCGCAGGTCGTAGATGATACAGTTGAACCCGGCATCGAGATACAGCTTCATATATTTCAGGCAGCCGTAATGATTGTCCGTGTACCCGTGAGAGAGGATCACATATCTGTCCGAACCGGCTGGGCAGCGGCAGAGCTGCACATGAAGGGTGTATCCTTCATAGCCCTCGATCATATAGTTTTCTTTTTCCAGCGGATCGTACCAGCTGGTGTCATATTTGTTTTTCTGCCACGCCAGAGCCTCCTCGAGGGTCTGGCGTTTTCCGTGTACCGTCATCGAGGCCATGCCGGCGCTGAGCGCCGCGCAGGCAGTTGCCGTGACCGCGGCTGTGATGATAAGAGCTTTGCCTGGTTTCATGGGGGAGTTCCTTTCTGTGCTGCAATCTGCCGGGGAATGCGTCGGAGTCGAATGAGTAAGACTTCCTGCAGAGATGGATCAGCTGCTGTTCCGAAATGATCATATCACAGCCGTGAAATGCAGACAATACAGATGCCTGCAGCATGCAGCAGATCGTTGCGGTAATAATATTTCCGGAGGCTCTAAGAAAACTCTGATTAAAGCAGCGTTTCCTTAAATATGTCTGAGCCCATTTTGGCGTTTGCTGTAAAGCGGTTTCTGGCTTATAATGAGAACAGCCCGACTCACTGATCGAAAAGAAAGGAAGGAAAACGAATGCATAAGAGATTACACGCCGCTGCGGCGCTTGCGTTTGCTTTTTCGCTGTCGATGGGATTGACGGCGTATTGTGAGGCGGAAACGGAAGGGCCGGAGGAATTGACGGAAGCAGTTGAAGTTGATGACGCGGTTGAAACGGTCGGATCGTCTTCGGATGCCGGGGAGGAGATGACGGAAGGCGCGGAAGCGGAGGTCGTGCTTTCGGACGATGCCGCGGATTTTGTGCTTCTGAGCGAGGCGGTTCCGGATGCCATTCTGGAGATCCGTTATTATTCCACGTACAATTTTGTCGGAGACCGGATCGACGGATATGAGGAGCCGCTTGCGTTTCTGACGAAGGAAGCGGCGCAGGCGCTGAAGGAGGTCAGCGATGATCTCACACAGCAGGGATACCGGCTGAAGATTTATGACGCCTACCGTCCGCAGATGGCGGTTACGCATTTCATGAACTGGGCGCTGGATCCGGAGGATGTACGGATGAAGGAATATTTTTATCCGGAGCTGGACAAGGATGTTCTTTTCCCGCAGGGATACATTGCCGAGCATTCCGGCCACAGCCGCGGCAGCACGGTGGATCTGACCCTGTTTGACATGACGACGGAAAAAGAAGTCGATATGGGCGGTACCTTTGATTATTTCGGAGAGCTCAGCCATCCGGATTACACGGACATTACCGAGGAGCAGTACGAGAACCGTATGCTGCTGCGTGAGGCAATGACCAGCCACGGGTTCCGGCCGCTGGAGGAAGAGTGGTGGCATTTCACCCTTGACGAGGAGCCCTATCCGGATACGTACTTTACCTTCCCTGTCAACAGCGATTCTCTTTCAGATTGAGGTGTCATGAGAAATATCAGAAAAATGTGTCTGGCAGCATGGCTGCTGACGGCCGGAGCAGCGACGGTCTGTTCCGGAGAGATGTACTATTCCGAGGAAGACCCGGTTCCGTCCTCGGAAATCGAGTATTCGGGGCCGATTTACTCTTCGATGGATGAGGAGTCGTATGCGATCCAGATCGCACCGGCCTATGATACCGGGATGGCGGCGGAATATATTCCGGAGATGCCGGAAATCCGTGCGCTGGTGGATGAAGTTTATGATGCGGAAGAGCTGACGGCGTTCGGGGAAACTGCGCCATCGGACGAGGCATTTGCCCGGCTGGCGGAAGAGATCGAAAAGCTGTCGGAGGGAAATCATCATGTTTCCCTGGTTATGGCGGATCTGGCTTCGCAGTCCGGCGTTTCGTACCGCTCGACCGTTCCCATGTGCTCCCAGAGCACGATTAAGAGTGTGTATATCGGGGCGTTGCTGGAAAGCCGGCCGGAAGCGCTGGATGAAAACGGACAGTACATGCATGACGCCATTGTGTTTTCCGATAACGATGCCTATATGACGCTCCGGGAGATCTACGGCAGCGGTCCGATCCTGCGGTGGTGCGAAAAGACCGGCGTGGATTATGGCTTTGCGGACATGGAATATCCGCGGGACCATTCCGCCAGGGACATGTTCAAGATGTGGACGCAGCTGTACTGTTATCTGAACGGCGGGTTGGATTCTCATAACTTCGGACGTTATTACGCGGATTCGAGTGCGTCGGCGACAAAGAAACAGCTCGGCAACCGGTGTCCGGTCCAGACAAAAGCGGGATGGGAGCATGGACTGCCGGAATACACGAATTTCGATCCTTATGACGAGATTCCGGAGCGGTTTATGGACGGAGATCCCATGAACAACGAATGCACTATCAACGATACCGGGATCGTTTACACTGATGCCGGACCCTATATCTTCGCGATCTACACGGATCATCCCTTCGGCGTGTTTAAGGATTATACGGACGTCAATCCGCTGTACGATCTGGTGGAAGCGCTCTATGAGGTTCAGCAGAGCTTCCACTGACGCAGGGCAGCCGGAAATCACAACAAGACGGATGACAGCCGGCGCAAGAGTCTCGCAAGCGAGGCTCTTTTTTAAATGGATTTCCGGGATGCAGATCCCGCACTGGCTTCCGTTCCCGATGGAAACGATTGATCTAAGTTGAGACAAAATGAGATACGTCCTCTGACTGCTGTCGACTCGTCCGTCAGGAAAACCTGCGACACAGAATTGTTGCGGGCCTGCGATCATCCGGGGTGCGAAAAATTGCGGTTGAAACTCAAAAATATCCTGCAGAAGTCCAGACTAGATTGACATGAGTTGTGAAATACTTACAAAAAATCACAGAGAAAGCTGTGAAAACTCACTAAATGATGAGGAAGGAGAAAAACAGGAACGCAATTTTTGATAATGAATAAGCAAGAATTCAGATGCCAAAACAGAGGGAGTCTGGTAGAGTAAAATTACGAAAACCGAACGACCGGGGCCGATGGCCTCAAAACAATTTCTGAAAGGGGAAATCAGCATGAAGAAAAAAGTTTTGGCAACTGTTCTTGCCACCGCTATGGCAGCAACTTCTCTTCTCGGAGCTGTTCCGGCTCATGCAGAGGATGAGGTGCAGGAGATTACCTGGATGTTCTGGGATGACCTGGAGGCTTCCGAGGATAACATCACCAAGGGCTTCAAACAGGTTGTTGACCGTTTCAACGCGGACTATGAAGGTCAGTATCATGTAACACCGATCACCACCACACTGGAAGAGTATTATACGCAGCTGAACGCTCTGGTCGATGCAGGCCAGACACCGGATGTCTTCATCGTAAGCCCGGGCCCGAACCTGACCGACTATGTAGCTCCCGGCGTGTGCGCTCCGCTGGATGACTATCTGGCAGACGGCTGGAAAGACACCTTCTCCAGTGACGCTGTATTTGCACAGCAGACCTATGACGGCAAGATTTACGCTATTCCGCTGAATATCGCAGCAGCCTGCGTATTCTATAACAAAGAGATCTTCGAGGAAGTCGGCGTTGAAGTTCCGACAACCTACGATGAACTCCTGGATGTATGCGCGAAGATCAAAGAAGCCGGATACACCCCCATCACCATCAGCGCCGGTACCGCATGGTGCCTGTCGATGCTGGCTGGCTACCTCTGCGACAGAGAAGGTGTTGACCTTGCAGCGATCAACGCCGGCGAAGAGAGCTGGGTTCAGGACAAGACCATCGCAGCAGGCGAAAAGCTTCTTGAGCTGTCCCAGTACTTCCAGGAGACTGCAGCGGGCGACTCCAACGACGACGCTACCGCAGCTCTGTATTTCGAAGAAGCAGCGATCCTGATCCAGGGTTCCTGGGCAATCGGCCAGATGAACGGTGCAAATCCTGACTTCGAAGAGAAGTGCGG
>CACXHD010000201.1 GCA_902767335.1 uncultured Lachnospiraceae bacterium | reverse complement strand
GCGCGGACGCCGCTGATCATCTCCGGGCAGAGCGGAAAGTCGACCAAACTGTATGAAACCTGCGACATTCTCGCGCATCAGCTGAAGCGGGGCGAGGCGAGCGGGGAAGTGACCAAGATGACCGCCATCATGGGTGAGGAGATCACAGAAACCGGTGATTTCATTGTCAACGAGAAGGATAAGGTCGTCACGCTGACGGCGGACGGTATCAAAAAGGTGGAGGACTTCTTCCATATTGACAACCTGTCCGACGCGGAAAACATTGAGATACAGAACAATATCATTCTGGCGCTGCGGGCCAACAACCTGATGTTCCGTGACCGGGACTATGTGGTCAAGGATGATGAGGTGCTGATCGTGGATGAATTCACCGGCCGCATCATGCCCGGCCGCAGATATTCCGACGGACTGCATCAGGCGATCGAGGCGAAGGAGCATGTAAAGGTCAAACGGGAGAGCAAGACCCTGGCGACCATCACATTCCAGAACTTCTTTAACAAGTACCGCAAGAAATGCGGCATGACCGGTACGGCGCTGACCGAGGAGCAGGAGTTCCGCGATATTTACGGCATGGATGTCATCGAGATCCCGACAAACCGTCCCGTGATGCGCAAGGATCTGGACGATGCCGTTTATATGACCAAGAAGGAAAAATACCGTGCGGTGGTGGAGGCCGTCAAGGAAGCCCACGCCAAGGGCCAGCCGGTCCTGGTCGGCACCATTACGATCGAAGTGTCGGAGCTGCTCTCCAATATGCTGCGGCGGGAAGGGATCCAGCATAATGTGCTGAATGCGAAATTCCATGAAATGGAGGCGGCGATTGTCGCCGACGCGGGTATCCACGGGGCAGTGACGATTGCAACGAATATGGCCGGCCGTGGTACGGACATCAAGCTTGACGAGGAATCCCGTCAGGCGGGCGGCCTGAAGATCATCGGCACGGAACGCCATGAATCCCGCCGAATTGACAACCAGCTGCGCGGCCGAAGCGGACGTCAGGGCGACCCCGGCGAATCCCGTTTCTACATTGCGCTGGAAGACGATCTGATGCGCCTGTTCGGCTCGGAGAAGATGATGAGCGTGTTCAAATCTCTCGGCGTGCAGGAGAATGAACAGATCGAGCATAAAATGCTTTCCAATGCGATTGAGAAAGCCCAGAAGAAGATTGAGAGCAACAACTTTGCAACCAGAAAGAATCTTCTGGAATACGACCAGGTCAACAATGACCAGCGTGAGATTATCTATGCGGAACGCCGCAAAGTGCTGAACGGCGAGAACATGCATGACGCAATCATGAAAATGGTGGACGACACCGTGGACAGCTGCGTCGACATGGTCATCCGGGACGAACAGAACCGGGAAGACTGGGATCTGCGCGAACTGCATAACGTGCTGCTGCCCATTATCCCGCTCGGCCATGTGACGCCGGATGAATCCGCCAATGTCCGCAGTGTGAAGGACCTCAAGGAAGATCTGATCCGCCGCGCGAAGGAACTGTACAGCGCCAAAGAGCAGGAGTTCCCGTCATCGGAGGAATTCCGCGAGCTGGAGCGCGTTGCGCTGCTGAAAACCATCGACCGCAAATGGATGGATCATATCGACGACATGGACCAGCTGCGTCAGGGGATCGGACTGCAGGCCTACGGCCAGAAGGACCCGCTGGTTGAGTACAAGATGATCGGCTTCGATATGTTCAATGCCATGACCGGGGCGATCCAGGAGGACACCCTGAAAATCATCTACCATGTCAAGGTGGAGCAGAAGGTCGAACGTGAGGAAGTCGCCAAGGTGACTGGAACGAACAAAGACGATACGGCGGTGCGCGGTCCGAAGAAACGCACGGAGGCAAAGATTTATCCGAATGATCCCTGCCCCTGCGGAAGCGGCAAGAAATATAAACAGTGCCACGGAAGAAAGGGTGCGGCAGCTGTATGACGCCTTTCTCCGTAATCTGTATCTGACAAGTGAAGAATTGTTTTTTAAAAAGAAAGAAGGTGACACAATGGTCGAACTCGACGGGTTCAGGGCAGTCCTGAACAGCTATTCAAAACCATTAGTGGAAGTGAGGGATTCACTTTGACCTCGTAAGCAAACAGCAGCGGATCCAGGAACTGGAGCGAGAGATGGAAGCGCCGGGCTACTGGGACAATCCCGAGAGGTCACAGGAAAACATGAAGCTTCTGGCCAGTCTGAAGGATGATGTGGCAACCTACAACCGGCTGAAGGAGCAGTACGAAGAAATTGAACTCCTGATTGAGATGGGTTATGAGGAGAACGATCCGGATGTACTCCCCGAAATCGAGGAAACCCTCAACGCGTTTAAGGAAGATTTTGAGAATATCCGGATTAAGACGCTTCTCTCAGGAGAATATGATGATGTCAATGCGATTGTGACGCTTCACGCCGGCGCAGGCGGTACGGAATCCTGCGACTGGGCGTCCATGCTTTACCGGATGTATACCCGATGGGCGGATAAAAAAGGCTTTGGCGTGGAAGTGCTGGATTACCTGGACGGAGATGAGGCAGGGATCAAGTCCGTCACGTTCCAGGTCAACGGACTGAACGCATACGGATATCTGAAGTCGGAGCATGGGATTCACCGTCTGGTCCGTATCTCTCCGTTCAATGCGGCGGGCAAGCGGCAGACCAGCTTCGTCAGCTGCGACGTTATGCCGGATATCGAACAGGATCTGGACATTGAGGTGAAGGACGATGATATCCGGATTGATACCTACCGGTCCAGCGGTGCCGGCGGGCAGCATATCAACAAGACATCCTCGGCCATCCGCATTACGCATTTCCCCACCGGGATTGTGGTGCAGTGCCAGAACGAACGTTCCCAGCACATGAACAAAGACAAAGCGATGCAGATGCTGAAGGCAAAACTGTTTATGCTGAAACAGCAGGAGAATCTGGCGAAGGCGAACGACATCCGCGGTGAAGTGAAGGAAATTGGCTGGGGCAGTCAGATCCGTTCGTATGTGTTCCAGCCCTACACCATGGTGAAGGATCACCGTACCAACGCGGAGACCGGAAATGTGGACAGCGTGATGGACGGAAATATCGACCTGTTTATCAATGCGTATCTGAAATGGCTTTCCGTAGGACCGGAAGAACAGTAATGAGACATTTCAACATATAAAGGAGGAGAGATATGGGTATCGTAAAAGCTGCAGTGCAGTCTGTCACGGGGGCACTCTCAGATCAGTTTCTGGAGACCATTGAGCCGGAAAACATGGGGGAACAGACCGTCTTTGTCAAGGGCGTTCTGAAGAACCATAAAAACGGAAAAACCGGATCCGGAGTCATTTCGAACGGGTCTGTGATTCATGTCTATGACAATCAGTTCATGCTTCTGGTGGACGGCGGAAAAATCGTCGACTATACGGCAGAGCCCGGTTATTTTGTCGTAGATAATTCTTCCGCGCCGTCTCTGTTCAACGGGCAGATCAAGGAAAGCCTGAAGGATGTCTGGGAACGGTTTAAATTCGCCGGTACAACGCCGCTTTCACAGGAAGTTTATTACGTCAACCTGCAGGAGATCAAGGGGATCAAATTCGGCACCCGCAACCCGATCAACTATTTTGACAGTTTCTACAACGCGGAGCTGTTTCTGCGCGCCCACGGCACGTATTCGATCCGGGTCAGCAATCCGATCCTGTTCTACCAGCAGGCGGTTCCGCGCAATGCGGTCCGTGTCAACATTGATGATATCAACAGCCAGTATCTCTCCGAATTTCTGGAGGCCCTGCAGGCATCCATCAATCAGATGTCCGCGGACGGCACCCGGATTTCCTATGTCGCTTCGAAGAGCTCGGAGCTGAGCCGCTACATGGCGGACGCTCTGGACGACACATGGAAGGAACTGCGCGGCATTGAGGTGGTCGCCGTCGGTATTGCCAGCATCTCTTACGACGAGGAGTCGCAGAAGCTGATCAATATGCGCAACCAGGGCGCGATGATGAGCGATCCGAGCATTCGCGAAGGCTATATGCAAAGTGCGGTTGCTGCGGGACTGCAGGCAGCCGGTTCCAACGCAAACGGCGCCGCTGCCGGCTTCATGGGGGTCGGCATGGGAATGCAGGCGGCCGGAAGCTTTATGGGACAGGCCAGCAGCACCAACTATCAGCAGATGCAGATGCAGCAGGCACAGCAGCAGGCCGCCGCTGCGGCAGCGGCATCGGCGCCGGCTCCGGCAGCCGGAGAATGGACCTGCTCCTGCGGCACGGTAAACACGGGAAAATTCTGCCAGGAATGCGGCAGCCCGAAACCGGCAGTCGGTGTCTGGGTCTGCGAGTGCGGAGCCGAGAATACCGGGAAGTTCTGTCAGGAGTGCGGTAAGAAGCGTCCGGAATAATTCTTTGAACACGACGATGTACGGCTCCGGCCGGGCATCGGCGGTTCCTTTGTTCGCGAAGAGTAAGCTGCAGCGGAATGGAGTACGATTTCGCTGCAGTTCCTGATTAAGGGAGAAGCCGTATGGGTGCGTTTATTTTCAAATGTCCGAACTGCGGCGGTGAGCTGGTATTTGATCCGGCAGCGCAGAAATACAAATGTGAATATTGCCTGTCTGCGTTTACCCAGGAGGAAATGGATGCGCTTTCGGGAGAACATTCCCAGGAAACCGGCGCTCCGCAGACAGAGCAGACGGCCTCGTCCGAGGCCGTTATGTACCACTGCCCGAGCTGCGGCGCGGAAGTGATCACGGATGAGACAACGGCGGCAACCTTCTGCTATTACTGCCACAATCCGGTGATTCTGGAAGGTGCCGTCAGCGGAGAATATCTGCCGGACCGCATCATTCCGTTCCAGATCAGCAAAGAACAGGCAAAGGATGCGTTCCTGACTTATGTAAAAAAACGCCATTTTGTGCCCCGGACTTTTTTCTCGGAGGAGCAGATCGAGAAGCTCTCCGGGATTTATTTTCCTTACTGGGTTTATGAGTGTACGATGCAGGGAGACGTGGAAGGATCCGCCACCAAAGTGCGTGTATACCGTGTCGGGGATACCGAGGTGACGGAGACCAGTATCTACCATGTCGGAAGAGACGGGGAGGCGTCTTTTGACCAGATTACGCGCAATGCGCTTCAGAAATCGGACCGCCTTCTGGTCGACAATGTACAGCCCTTTGAACTGGAACAGCTGCGCCCGTTTCAGATGAGTTATCTCTCCGGGTTTATGGCGGAAAAACGGGATATGGATCAGGACCGGTTCACAGCGGAGCTTCAGGCGGAATGCAGGAAATATGCGGAGAGTGTTTTCCGGTCCTCCGTGAGCGGATATACGACCGTGAATCTCTCTTCCCAGAATTATGCGCTGAAAGAGGAACACTGGCAGTATGTTCTTCTTCCCGTCTGGATCCTGACCTACAGGCGCTCCGGAGGGGACAGGCTCTGGTACTACGCCATGAACGGCCAGAACGGCAGGGTTTTCGGAGAACTGCCCCTCGACGGGAAAAAGATCGCGCTGATGTCTGCGGTCCTGTTTGTCGCGGTGACGGTACTGGCAATGATCGGAGGATATCTGTTATGAGAAACAGAATGCATCAGACGGCCGGCGGAAAGCGGATGCTGTGGATTCTGCTTCTGCTTATGCTCATCTGCCTGATGGGCATGCCGGTGTTCGCGGATCCGAATGTGATTGTGGACGACCAGGCCGAACTGCTGACGGACGAGGAAGCGTCTTCCCTCCGTTCCCGGGCATGGAAGCTGGCAAATGAAGAAGATCTGAACGTCATGCTGGTGACAACCGATGACGCCGGCGGAAGGAGCAGCCAGAAGTATGCCGACTGGTACTACCTGGACCATTGCACCGGGGAGGACGGGGTTGTTCTTCTGATCGACATGGACAACCGGGAAATTTACCTTTCCACATCCGGAAAAATGCTTTATTATATCACAGACCGGCGTGTCGATGACTGTCTGGACCGGGCCTACCGCTATGTGAGCAGCGGGGATTATGCAGGCGGATTTCAGACGATGCTGGAACGTACGGCATATTATATTCAGAGCGGTACCGGAGCGAATGTGATCCAGGACGGAGAAACCGGAGAAATTCTGTGGTCTGCGGATGGCGGACATACCCGCGGCCTGACCCCGTTCAAGATCCTGCTCAGTGCGCTGCTGGGGCTTGCCGTTTCAGCGGCCGCCGCGATCGGCGTAATCGGCAGATACCGGATGAAATTCGGAAAATATAAATACAATGTCAATCTACATAACCAACTGAAGCTGGAACGGAAGGACGACAGTTTTATACGCAAGCAGGTCATGCGCCGGCGGATTCCGAAAAATACGGGATCTTCCGGAGGAGGCCATACGACAACCCATTCCACCGGGGGACATTCCTTCGGCGGAGGCGGCAGGAAATTTTAATTTATAGTCAACGTCAGAAATAATCTGACGTTGACTATAGTGTGAGTTTCCGCAGAGCCTCCGGCGGATTGCAGTGCGGCCGCTGTTTCTGTTTGTTTAAGGGATCATCATGAAAAAAAGAGACGATTTGTCTGAAACTATTCCGGGCGGACAGGACCGGTATTATGTGGTTACGAAAAATGCCGTACCGGGGGTACTGCTCAAGGTGGTAGAGGCAAAACAGCTGCTGGACACCGGAAAGGCGCAGACCGTTCAGGAAGCAGCCGATCAGGCCGGCATCAGCAGGAGTTCTTTTTATAAATATAAGGATGATATCTTTCCGTTCCGCGAAAATGCGAGGGGAAAGACGATCACATTTGTCCTGCAGATGCAGGATGAGCCCGGGCTGCTGTCGGATGTGCTGAAAATTGTCGCACAGCATGGGGCGAATATTTTGACCATTCACCAGAGCATTCCCATCGGCGGGATTGCCTCTGTTACCCTCAGTGTCGATATTCTTTCCTCGACGGGGGATGTGGCGGAAATGATCGCGATGATCGAAAGACAGAAGGGCATCGCAAATCTGAAAATTTTGGGACAGGAGTAATACAGTCATGGATATAATCAGCCAGCTGGCGGAGGAACTGGACATTCGCAGGACGCAGGCGGAACAGGCGGTTTCCCTGCTGGATGAGGGGAATACCGTACCTTTTATCGCCAGATACCGGAAAGAGGCGACCGGAGCACTGAACGATGAGCAGCTGAGAAAACTCTCGGAACGTCTGGACTATCTGCGCGGTCTTGAGCAGAAAAAGGAACAGGTGATTGCTTCCATCGAGGAACAGGGAAAACTGACCGACGCACTGAGAGAGAAGATCCTTCAGGCCCAGACCCTTGTGGCCGTGGAAGATCTCTACCTGCCGTACCGGCCGAAACGGAGAACGCGTGCGACCATCGCCAAAGAACGGGGGCTGGAGGAACTGGCGAAACGGATTCTGATGCAGCAGGGCATCACAGACCTGGAGAAAGAGGCGGCACCGTTTGTGGATCCGGAGAAAGAGGTGCCGGATTCGGCGGCTGCGCTGGCCGGGGCTTCGGACATCCTTGCGGAAGTCATCGCAGACCGTGCGGAGTTTCGCGACTGGATCCGCCGGACAACGATGCGCGAGGGGATGATCAGCGCAAAAGCAAAGGATCCCGATGTATCAACCGTCTACGATATGTACTATGACTATCAGGAGAGCCTGACCTCGGCGGCGGGACATCGGATTCTGGCGCTGAACCGCGGAGAACGCGAAAAAATCCTGACGGTAAAGGTCGAGGCGCCGGAGGAGAAAATTCTTGCGTGGGTCAAAACCCATGTTTACCGGGGGAAGTGTCCGGCGGTCAGGGAGTTCCTGGAAGCCATGTGCGAAGACAGTTATTCCCGCCTGATCCGGCCGGCGGTGGAGCGGGATATCCGGAATGAGCTGACGGCCCGGGCGGAGGACGGAGCCATCGATGTCTTCGGGAAAAACCTGAAGCAGCTTCTGATGCAGCCTCCGATCAGCGGACATACGGTTCTCGGATGGGATCCGGCGTTCCGTACCGGCTGCAAGCTGGCGGTCGTAGACGCTTCCGGGAAAGTCCTGGATACGGCCGTGATCTTTCCGACGGCGCCGACGAATGCTGCGAAAATGGCGGATGCGGAGCGCGTCCTTACCCGGCTGATCCAGAATTATCATGTTTCCCTGATTTCCGTCGGCAACGGAACGGCGTCCCGGGAATCCGAAAGCTTCATCGCACAGTTTTTGAAAAAACTCCCGGGGAAAGCGCCGCAGTATGTGATTGTCAGTGAAGCAGGAGCTTCCGTCTATTCCGCGAGCAAGCTGGCGACGGAGGAATTCCCCCAGTTTGATGTGGGCCAGAGAAGCGCGGCGTCCATTGCGAGACGGCTGCAGGATCCGCTGGCCGAATTGGTTAAGATCGATCCGAAGGCCATCGGTGTCGGACAGTATCAGCATGATCTCAATCAGAAAAAGCTCGGCCAGACCCTGGACGGCGTGGTGGAAGACTGCGTGAACGGAGTCGGCGTCGATCTGAATACGGCCTCCGCAGCGCTGCTGAAATACGTCTCCGGGATTTCTTCTGCCGTTGCTTCCAATATCGTGGCGTACCGGGAAGAAAACGGTCCGTTCACCAACCGGAAAGAGCTGATGAAGGTACCGAAGCTTGGAGCGAAAGCCTTTGAGCAGTGTGCAGGGTTCCTGCGGATCCGCGAGGGAAGTGAGCCTCTCGACGCAACGGCGGTCCACCCCGAATCCTATGATGCCGCAAAACGGCTTCTGGAGATTCTCGGCGTGTCAAAGGAGCAGCTGCAAAACGGCGGAGCAAAGGGAGTCGCCCGTAAGATCATAGATCCGGAGAAGACGGCGGCGGAGCTCGGAATCGGCGAGATGACGCTGAAGGATATTGCAGAGGAACTGGAAAAGCCCGGGCGGGATCCGCGCTCGGAAATGCCGATGCCGGTTCTGCGCAGTGACGTCCTGGAAATGGAAGATCTCAAACCGGGGATGATCCTGCGGGGAACCGTCCGGAACGTGATTGATTTCGGCGCATTCGTGGACATTGGCGTACATCAGGACGGGCTGGTTCATATTTCGGAAATGAGCCGGAAAAAATACATCCGGCATCCGATGGAGGTTGTTAGCGTCGGCGACGTGGTGGACGTACAGGTACTGTCCGTGGATCTGAAAAAGAAGAGAATTTCTCTGACAATGAAAATAAGGGATATGGAATCATGACGCATATCGAAAAGATCACCCGAACGACGGATCATCCGTTCTTGAACTTCTACGAGATCGAAGCGGTCGGCCGGACCGGAAAAACCTTCCCGTACTATATGGCCTCCCGCAGCCGCTCCGTCGGGGAACTGCGTATGTATCATCCGGAAAAAGCTCCGGACGGCGTCGCCATTTTCGGCGTTTACAAGGCAGCGCAGGACAAAGCGGATCCTGACGGAACGACCGGCCGGGAGACGGACGGTGACGGCTGCAGTGAAGACCGGGTTGTTCTGATCCGCCAGTACCGTTTTCCGCTCGGAGGCTATGTCTATGAGTTCCCGGCAGGGCTGGTCGAGCCGGGGGAAGATTATCATGACACGGCCGTTCGCGAGATGTGGGAAGAGACCGGACTGCATCTGGACCCGGTCCGGACGGATCCGATGTATGAGCGCGGGTTCCTGACCACGGCCGGAATGACGGATGAAAGCTGCGGCATGGTTTACGGATACTGCAGCGGGAAGCCGGATCTCGGAAACCTGGAGGGCTCAGAAGATCTGGAAGTGATTCTGGCGGATCGGAGAGAGGCGCGCCGTATTCTCCGGGAAGAGACCGCCGCTTTGAACTGCGCATACATGTTGATGCGTTTTGTCAGCGAGAGCGGAGACCCGCTGGGATTTCTTCCGCGCCTTGAGAAAGAAGGACTATGAATACCGAATTTGAGAGCGCTTCATGGGAAGAGACATTTGAACTGGCCCGCACACTGGCCGGGAAGGCCTGTCCGGGACAGATCATCGCGCTGGACGGGGACCTTGGGGTCGGGAAGACGGTTTTTGCGCAGGGCTTTGCGGACGGACTGGGCATTACGGAAGACGTGAACAGCCCGACCTTTACGATACTGCAGGTTTATGAGAGCGGCCGGCTGCCGCTCTATCATTTTGATGCTTACCGGATCGGGGACCCGGAGGAGATGTATGAAATCGGGTTCGAGGATTATTTTTACGGGGAAGGCGTGACGCTGATCGAATGGGCGGAGCTGATCGAAGAACTGCTCCCGGAGGACTGTATACGGATCCGCATTGAAAAAGACCTGGAGAAAGACTTTGATTACCGGAGGATAACGATCCATGAAAATCATTGCAATTGACAGCTCCGGAACGGTAGCGGCGGCTGCCGTCGCGGATGAGAAACGGCTGATTGCCGAGTTTTCTCTGGATAATGGAATGACCCATTCCCAGACGCTGCTGCCGATGCTGGATGAGATTACCCGGGCAGCGGGCGTGAAAATGAATGAAATCGATGCGGTGGCGGTCGCCGGCGGCCCCGGATCCTTCACAGGACTTCGGATCGGATCCGCGACGGCAAAGGGAATCGGACTTGCGGCAGGGATTCCGATCGTCAATGTACCGACACTGGAGGCAATGGCATATCATTATTGGGGAGATGACCGGCTGATCTGTCCGATGATGAATGCGCGGAGGGGACAGGTCTATACCGCCCTGTACCGCTTTGTCGTATGCAGCGACGGACGCTGCCGGGCGGAAGCCGTTCTGGAACAGGATGCCGTCGATGTCCGGGAGTGGTGTGAAAAGATCAATCTACTGGGCGAGCGCGTCGTTCTTCTCGGGGACGGAGCGGACGATTACCGGGATATCCTGGAGGAAACGCTCCGGGTTCCGTTCTCTTTTGCCCCGCTTCATATGAACCGGCAGCGCGCAGGGGCTCTCGCATGCTGTGCCATGACCTTTCTTGCCGACGGAAAAACGGAGACAGCAGCGCAGCACCGTCCGGTCTACCTTCGGAAGTCGCAGGCGGAGCGCGAGCGGGAAGCGGCGATGAAGGCAGCCGGGAGAGAATCGTGATGCGGATCCGCCCGATGTGCGCAGAGGATCTGGACCGCGCGGCGGAGATGGAACAACTGTGTTTTCCGGATCCGTGGAGCAGACAGAGCTTTGCGGCCTCTCTGTCTTCGCCGGATGTTCTGTTTCTGGCTGCGGAGGAAAACGGAGTTCTGACCGGTTACGCCGGCCTTCAGCAGTCTTTTGAGACAGGAGATATCCTTCAGGTTGCCGTTCATCCCGGGAGCCGGAGACAGGGGATCGGGGAAAAACTCCTGCACAGTCTGATCGCGGAGGGACAGAAACGGGGGATTTCCTCATTTCTTCTTGAAGTCAGGGTCAGCAATCAGGCTGCGCGGAAACTCTATGCAAAACTCGGGTTTCAGGAGATTGCCCTGCGGAAAGGCTTCTATACACATCCGTCGGAAGATGCCTGCACAATGCTGCTGGAAGTGGATCCTCCGCAGCTTTAAACCGAATATTGGAGAGAAATAGAATATGATTGATGTATGTCTGCTGGGCAGCGGCGGAATGATGCCTCTGCCTTACCGGCATCTTACGGCACTTCTGGTGCGGTATAATGGAAGCAGTCTTCTGATTGACTGCGGGGAAGGCACCCAGGTGGCCATGAGAAAACGCGGCTGGAGCTTTAAGCCGATTGACGTGATCTGCTTTACGCATTATCACGGGGACCATATCAGCGGTCTGCCTGGGCTTCTGCTGACCATGGGGAATGCGGAACGGTCCGAGCCGCTGACCATGATCGGGCCGAAAGGCCTGGAACGGGTGGTGAACAGCCTTCGGGTCATCGCGCCGGAGCTGCCCTTTGAAATTCGTTATATTGAGATCTCGGGTGCCGAGGAGGAATTTGCCCTGAACGGATATCGTCTCCGTGCGTTCCGGGTCAACCATAATGTCCTGTGCTACGGTTATACGCTGGAGCTGGACCGCGCAGGCCGCTTTGACGCAGCCCGCGCGAAAGAGCAGCAGATTCCCCTCTCTTTCTGGAGCCGGCTGCAGAAGGGGGAGACGATCGAACAGGACGGGATTGTCTATACGCCGGAGATGGTGCTTGGACCGCCCAGAAAAGGGATCAAACTTACCTACACGACCGACACAAGACCGACCGAATCCATCGTAAAAAATGCGGCGGGTTCCGATCTGTTCATCTGTGAAGGCATGTATGGCGAACCGGACATGAAGGCAAAAGCCATCGAACATAAGCACATGACATTCCTGGAGGCGGCCCGGGCGGCAGCACGCGCGCAGGTACAGGAATTGTGGCTGACCCATTACAGTCCGTCCCTGGTCCGGCCGGAGGACTTCATGGACCCGGTCCGGGAGATTTTCCCGAATGCATATCCGGGCAAAGACGGAAAGACAGCGGAACTGAACTTCGACGAAGATTGAGAGGATGAGAATGACCGAAACGTCAGAAAAAAACAGGATACGTATCCTGGCGATCGAGAGCTCGTGCGATGAGACGGCAGCGGCAGTTGTGGA
Source organism: uncultured Lachnospiraceae bacterium (assembly GCA_902767335.1). Classification (GTDB taxonomy): domain Bacteria; phylum Bacillota; class Clostridia; order Lachnospirales; family Lachnospiraceae; genus Merdiplasma. The sequence continues at coordinate 1,842 of CACXHD010000201.1, read as the reverse complement.
AAACGGAAGAACGGTTCTTTCGAATGTCATATCGTCGCAGATCGATTTACATACTTTGTACGGAGGCGTGGTGCCGGAGATTGCCTCGAGAAAGCATATCGAAAGAATCAATCAGGTCATTGAAGAGGCGCTGCGCGACGCGGATGTGTCTCTGGATGAGATCGATGCGGTCGGCGTAACGTATGGTCCCGGTCTGGTCGGTGCCCTGCTGGTCGGGGTAGCGGAAGCGAAAGCGATCAGCTTTGCTGCCGGGAAACCGCTGATCGGCGTACATCATATTGAAGGGCACATCTGTGCGAACTTTATTGAATATCCCCAGCTGGAGCCGCCCTTTGCCTGCCTGGTTGTCTCCGGAGGACATACCCATCTGGTCCTGGTCAGAGACTACGGAGTTTATGATATCATCGGGCATACCAGGGATGACGCAGCCGGCGAAGCCTTCGATAAAGTGGCAAGGGCGATCGAACTGGGATATCCCGGCGGACCGAAGATCGACCGGGTGTCAAAGGAAGGAAATCCGGACGCCATATCCTTCCCCAGAGCGAAGATTGCCGGAAACGCATATGACTTCAGCTTCAGCGGACTCAAATCGGCCGTTCTGAATTACCTGAACGGATGCCGCATGCGGGGAGAAGAAATCTGCGTGGCGGATGTGGCTGCGTCGTTCCAGAAGGCGGTGACGGATGTGCTGGTCGGACATGCCATGACGGCGGTCAGAGAATACGGATTCCAGAAGCTGGCCATTGCCGGAGGCGTCGCTTCCAACAGCGCGCTCCGCCGTGCGATGGAGGAGGCATGCGCGAAAGAGGGAATCGCCTTCTACCGGCCCGCCCCCATTCTCTGCACGGATAATGCCGCCATGATCGGCTGCGCGGCATATTACGATTATCTGAGGGGCATCCGTTCGGACTACAGCCTGAACGCGGTCCCGAACCTGAAGCTGGGGGAACGGTAAAGAAAGAGTAAGACAGGGGGCAAACATGCGTGTAAAAGCGATCGTTCTTTCTGCCGGCAGGGGAAGCCGGATGGGACAGAGTGTCCCGAAACAATACCTCGAGGTTCTGGGAAAACCGATCCTTGCATACAGTCTGGGCATTTTTCAGGCGTTCGATCCGGTCGATGAAATCATCCTTGTGACGGGGGAGGGCGACGAGGAGTGGTGCCGTGACAATATTGTGCGGCCATACGGCATAACCAAAGCAGAGAAGATCATTGCGGGAGGGAAAGAACGTTACGACTCCGTTTATGCCGGACTGCTCGAGAGCGGCTGCGAAGACACAGATTATGTGATGATCCATGACGGCGCCAGACCGATGATCGACGGACCGCTGCTGGAGCGCGGTCTTGCCGCTGCCCGGGAGAGGGGGGCGGCCGTAAGCGCCATGCCTGTCAAGGATACCATACGGATCTGCGACGATCAGCTGCGCAGTGTATCGGTTCCTGACCGCCGGCATCTCTGGATGATGCAGACGCCCCAGACGTTTCTGTTCCAGCCCCTGCTCCGCGCCTTTCAGGAAATGTACCGCCGCGGGGAGACGGACGGCATCACGGACGATGCAATGGTCCTGGAACGTTTCGGGGGGATTCGCGCCGTCATGGCGGAGGGCTCCTACCGCAACATGAAGATCACCACGCCGGAAGACCTGGTCTGGATGGAGGCGATGCTTTCCACTTCCTGATTCGCTATTCACAGCCCTCATTCAATTTTTTCGGAAAAAGTGATTGACAAAGACTCCGGAAAATGTTAAAGTAAGCAATGCGCTGATGCGAAAAGGGACTTTGCTTTGGAGAGGTATCGAAGCGGTCATAACGAGGCGGTCTTGAAAACCGTTTGTCCGAAAG
>CACXHD010000200.1 GCA_902767335.1 uncultured Lachnospiraceae bacterium | reverse complement strand
TCGTGAACTGTATTCAGTTGTCAAGGATCATGGTCAATAGTTACTCGCAGATGACGCCTCTGCAAATACTTTTGGCGTCTGAATCATATAATGAATCCGTCCGCGTTTCTTACGAAGTCTTCTATCCAATATCTGCTTTCTTATTGGTTTTGCTTATCATATTACCAGTTTCAGGCATCATCCGCAAACTGTCTTTTTCACATTACGGAGCATCGCTGATCCCGGATTACAACCTTATTGTAAAGGTGCCGCAGAACTGATAAAATAAGCATATGAACAGGACATCGGGGCAGATACAACTTTATTGCCTGCCGATTTGCGGAAAGGAGAGAAAAATGAAAAGAAGGAGACAAAACCGGACCATGGCAGGTCTTCTGATCCTGCTGGTTTTCATGCTGAGTCTGAGCGTTCAGGCTGCGGGTCTGAATAAGAAAAAGGCAACCATCAATGTAAAAAAGACGGTCAAATTTAAAGTAAGCGGCATAACCGGCAAGGTCGCCTGGTCCTCTTCGAATAAGAAGGTTGCGACCGTCTCGGCGAAGGGCGTCGTCAAAGGCGTGAAAAAGGGGAAGGCCGTCATTTCCGCAAAGGCCGGCAACAAAGTTTGGAAATGCAAAGTCACTGTCAAACAGCCGGTGACAAAAGTAGTACTAAACAAAACCACTTCTTATGTTTTCGCCGGCGGGATCAGCCACCTGAAGGCTACATGCAAGCCCGCTGGCGCCAGCAATAAAAAAGTCACGTGGAAGAGCAGCAATCCAAAGGTTGCGAAGGTCAGCTCCAAGGGCGTCATCACGGGCGTCAAACCCGGGACCGCCACGATCACCGCAATTGCAAAGGATGGAAGCAAAAAGAAAGCCAAATGCAAGGTGACGGTAGAAGCATTTGATTACTACGGCTACGATCTGACATTTTTCATTCAGGATGAAAATTCCATCCGGAATACGATCAAAGTCGATTCCTTCTGGGCGGATATGGACCGTCACGTCGAAGCTGTAATAGCCGGGCGCATGGCTGTCGCAAGAAGAATAGAGACCGGAGAAAGCGCACCCACATATTCTTTCAGCAGCAGTAATCCGGGCGTCGTCAAGGTAGATCAGAGCGGGAAATTTACGGCCGTTGCGGACGGCACGGCTGTGATCACAGTCAAGATCACCGGCGGTTATGGAAAAGGCGCCGTCAGCAAAACACCGGCCAGGGTCACCGATATGCGGATTATGCCCTATCTGCAGAAGGTGGATCTGACCACGTCGAACTTCGGCCAGTATTTCGGATATGAGACCGTGGACATGCATGACACCTGGGGCGAGGTGATCGGACAGAAGGTTGTCCTGACCAATAAGAAAGACGCAGAAGGCCTCTACTACTACGGTCACAGCAGCGATTTTGCCGCCGAACTGAACGTTCAGGTGGAACATTCTTACAAAACCATGGAACCTTTTCCGATGGATGTCACCGATGATGAAGGGAATCATGACACGATATATGAAGATCGGGAAGTATCACATACGGAAACGCTGACCCACAAAACAACCATGACAAATGCCTACAGCATGTTCAACGGGGAAGGACTTTTCAGCGGATCCGTTAAGGAGAATTCTTCCGATGAGAAATATACCTTCAAAGGCTTCCAGGTCAGCCGGGTGCGCGGCAGCATCTATCTTGTGAAAAAGGCCGCTGTGACCAAATCCGAGATCAAGACCTCGTCGAATGGGGATATTTATCAGATCCTGACGCTCAAAAACAACGATCAGATATCTTTACGGGCGAAATGATCCGTCGGGACAAGGCCGGATCACCATTCCGTCAAAGCATTGAAGGAGCATCCCATGAAACTATGGCTGTCAAGACACGGTCAGACCAATCTGAACAAGGCGCGCCTGATGCAGGGCCGTACAGACGAACCGCTGAATGAAACCGGCATCGCGCAGGCGAAGGCCATGCGGGCAAAACTGATGCAGGTCCATCCGGGCCTGCACTTTGACGCAGTATATGCAAGTCCGCTCGACCGGGCTGTCACAACCGGATCCATCCTCGGAAATGTCCCGAAGGATCAGATTCTGATCGATGACCGCCTGATCGAAGCGGACTTCGGAAGATATGAAAAGCGGAAATACTATCTGCTGGGCCCGTTTATGACCCTCTTCTGGGCGCTGCCGGAGGTATTTCCCGCTCCGACCACCGTGGAAACCATCGCTTCTCTCGTCTCCCGCAGCAGCTCTTTCCTGAAGGAGCTGGAGCAGAAGGATTACGAAAATGTGCTGGTGGCCTGCCACGGCGGCATTCTGCGCGCCCTGAGCGGTTATATGAATGACAGTCCGAACGGCATCCAGTGGCGGCCGAAACCGCATAACTGCGAGGTGCGGGTCTGGGAATCCGTGCAGGGCGCACATCACTTCATCGAAAAATACAGTCTCTGATACCGCCCGGCCGCATGGAAGCAAGGCTGGTTTCCTGCTTCTGCTTCTATTGCCTTCAGCTAAGCGCTTCTCTAACCGGATCTTTGACCACGCGATGCGTTGAAAGCCGCGGCTATACAAACGGCAGGAGTCAGATCACCTTTGAAATCTGACCCCTGCCGTTTTTCCTCCTATGTTTCCCGCTCATGCCGCTCACGCATGAATGCACCGATACCTCGGCGATCCAAGCACCTCCAGCATATGACTCATCGGCGTCGTATTCTTCGTATACTTTGACGCCATCGCCGCCACGCCGGAGCCGCTCACCATGGCGGCGCCTTTCGTATGGGCCCGCACAGGCGTCTGCGTCTGCCAGGCGTTCACATTGTGGAACACAACCGCCGGCAGTTCATAGCCATATGCGGCATACTGCTTTCTGGCATCCTCGTACACCGTCTCATTCGGCCTGCGGAACGCGGCGTTGAACTCCATATCGGAGATAATGTACAGCACCGCGGGCATCTCTTCCTGCGACGCCTTCATTTCCCACGCCGAATCCAGCACCAGGTCGAAAACCGCCGACAGGTTCGTGCTGTTTCCCCAGGGAGCCGACTGCAGATACCGGAGCCGGTCCGCCAGCGTCTCCCCCTGAAGCTCCAGCAGATGCGGCTGCGACTCGAACGTGACGATATGGTTGCGGAACGGTCCCTCGCAGTGCTCTGCGAAATACAGTCCCAGTGCCTGGGCCAGCAGCGCAGGCCTGGGGGCACCGGCTCTGCCCCAGTACATGGATCCCGACGTATCCACGACGCAGAGGGCGTTTCTGCTGCCGTTCTTTCCGCCAAGGGACTTCCAGAGTGCCTCCAGCGTACGTCCGCCGGCAGGCTCTGCCTGCCTCATGCCTGAGTATATGCTGAAATATCTGGCGAAATATGGCCGAAGGATCTCCGGCGGATCCAGCGTATCGGCATGCATTTTTGCTCTTCCCTGCTCCACATCCTCAAGGTATGCCGTATAACGGTCTGCATCCTTTTCCTGGAATGCGGCGCGGTATTTCAGCATGGCCCTCGCGGGCACCGCGTCATAGCGGATCTTCTCCGGTCTTCTCTGCGTGAGCCTTACCTCCGCAAGAGACAGCTGCCGCCGGATCCGGACCAGCGTTTTCCGATACTCGCGGAGCGAAAGGTCAAGTGCGTCTGCCAGGACCTTCGCCTTTCCCCTCGTGGCCGCGCTGGAAGCATTGTCCGAAGGCAGCCATTTCGCAAGCAGGGAAACCGGCGCATCCGCCTCCCCGTTCTCTCTCCTTTCCACTGCTGCCAGGTCTTTTTCGAGCTGCTCCCGGATCACACAAACAACCTCTGCCTGGGCCGGGCTTCCCATCAGGGAAAGCAGATCGTCCCACCGCCCATATTCGGAGATGTAACTTACATTTTTCTGCGCGGATGCAGGCCATACGAAGGCCACATGGCGCAGGATCCTGCGGAAGGATTTCCGCTCTCCCATACCGCCCCGGATGTCCCGGATATAGAACAGGAGCTTCATCGCAAGATCCGGATTCTCAATGTACGCCCGGTTGAACAGACGCAGCAGCTCCGCGTCTTTCCGATACCGCATGCCGCCGCCTACGGCAAACAGATCCAGGCATGCTTCACCGGACGTTTCGTAGGTTATGGCACCGTTCATCGTCCTGGTCCGGGCGGACATTTCTTTCATTTTCTTCAGAATACTCATACTGCTGCGCTCCTCCTTTCCGCATTTTATCGAAACCGCCATAGGATTTATGGCGCTGTCTTTGAAACCAGGCTGGCAGACATATCATATTTTCTCCGGGCTATTGTACAGACGCGAGGTAAAAGTCCTATTATAGATAGAATATGAAATAATGGTGAGAACGCCGGGGATCGAACCCGGTTGTTTACGTCTTTCAACGTGACCACTTTTTACAATATTCTTTTTCTGCTGTATGCGCCTGCCCGGGTGGCCATGATTGTTTCAACAGGAAACCGATCCGCTCCGTCCCGGCGTTTTTGCCGGATCCGGGGCACTGACCGGCTCCTCTGTCTCATTCGCCAGCCCCGTTCTCAAGACAGAGTCTATCACGGCCGGCAGGATGAATCCCGTCAAAAAAGATGCGAACTGTCCGACCGCATGCTATACTGACATTGTCATCGTTTTCCGGCTGCGGCGGCTGAAATCAGCACGGCAGCCGGAAAAGGAGCACGGCAGCCGGGAAACCAGGCAGGGATTGCGGCCGTTCATCAGGAAACGGTGCATGGCTGCAGATCGGAGAGACTTCATGGCCTACAGTGAACTCATCAAGAATTTCAACAAAATCCGGGAGTATATGCGGGATTTCTATGTCTATGGATTTCGGACACGCTCGGATTTCGACCAGAAGAGCGCTCGCAGTTATGACAATGAACGGCGGCGGATCGAGAGCTGGCTCGGAGATTATATGTCCTTCCGTCAGGATCGGGCGGGGCGGCATATTTTTCTGTCGGTCGACAGCCGCAGCGTCCCGTTCAATCCACTCTATCAGGCATTCAAGTCCAAAACCTTCACCGCCAATGACATCACGCTTCACTTTCTGATTCTGGATGTGCTGGCCGACGGTTCGTCGCTGACCACGACACAAATCCTGGATCAGATGTCGCTGCGGCTCAGCCGGATGTCGGAGACGGAATTTTTCCCGGATGAATCCACACTCCGCAAAAAGCTGAAGGAATATTCCGCTCTGGGACTGCTGACCCGGAGCCGGCAGGGAAAGGAAGTACGTTACCGCAAAAGTGAAACCCGGATTGATCTGACATCCTGGACGGATGCTCTGTGTTTTGCCTCCGAGACGGATCCGGTGGGCGTGATCGGCTCTTTCCTGCTGGATCAGGCCGGAAGCGGCCATTCCTCCCGGAAGTACACATCCATCCTCCGTTTTAAGCATCACTATCTGCTGAATGCATTTGACCAGGAGATTTTATATCAGCTGATGGAAGCCAGATCGCAGAAACGCACGGTGGAAATCACCCTGGCGCCTTCCAGGAAAAAGAAATCCACAGAGGATGCCCCGTCGAAGGCGGACGCACGCTCCGGACAGTCCACGTCCGGAAACACCCATCATGTCTGTCCTCTGCGTTTCTGCTGCAGCACACAAAACGGACGCCGCTATCTTCTTGCATATGAATATGGCAGTAAAATAATCGCCATGTTCCGGCTGGACCGGATTCGCCGGGTCCGGCTTCTTGAAGAAGAGACCTGCCCGGCGCCGCTGGAGGCCATGGCATCGGAGAAAATCCGTCATCTGTGGGGCATTTCCACCGGCAGCGAGTCGGCACAGGAGCTGCAGCATGTGGAGATGCAGATTCATATTGAGGATCATGAGGCATTTGTGAAGGACCGGCTGCTGCGGGAGAAGCGCTGCGGCACCGTCCGGCAGCTTGATGAACATACACTGCTGTTTACCGCGGATGTCTGCGATGCACTGGAAATGCTTCCATGGATCCGTACGTTCACGGGGCGCATTCTTTCTTTTACCTGCTCCGCACCGGAGGTCACGGAACGTTTTTGGGCAGACCTGAACGCTCTGGAGGAAATGTACCATGCTCTTTCATGAAATTTACGGCAGCTATTTTGCTGTCACAGCCGCCATCCTGAAAAAGGCCCTCTCCGGCGGTCTGACCCGCCAGGAGATCCGGCGCATCACCGCCAGATCGGGCTTTGGGGAAAGCATTCTGACGATCCCTGAGGCGCTGTCAGACGGAACCTGGCCTCTGCTGGATCCGCAGATGAAGACGCCTCTGCAGCATGTGCCTGCAATGCCTCCGACACTGCTCGAACTTCGCTGGCTGAAAACAATCTCGGAAAATCCGCGGGTCCGGCTGTTTTCCCCTTCCGTCGAAGGTCTCGAAGATGTGCCGCCGCTCTACGATCCTTCGGATATTCTCTGGTTTGACCGAAACAACGATGGGGATCCCTTTGAAGACCCGGTATACAAAGAACACTTTCGCACAATTCGCCGGGCGCTGCACGAAAAAAAACACCTCCATATCCGCTACGCCGGAAAGCGCAGCAGACTGGAGGGCATATTCTTTCCGCTCAGTCTCGAATATTCCGAGAAGGATGACAAATTTCGCCTGTACGCTGTCCGGGCAATGAATACCGCGCCAGAATCAGCCGGTGCTGACGGTGATCCGGGGAATGCCGTTCATGCTCTTCCGGATGGGGAAGTCGATAAGGAAACACATCTCAAACGGCGATATATCCTCAATCTGGCCTCCATCCTCGAATGCAGCCCGGCAAATCCGGCGGCGACTGCAGGTGGGACAGCGGAAATGCGCCTTCCTGTACACCCGGGCGAATCGGATGGAAGTTCCTCGCCGCCTCCCAGGGCGAAAGAAACCATTGTTCTCGAGCTTCTCGACCGGCGCAATGCCCTGGAGCGCGCCATGCTCCACTTCTCTGACCTGGAAAAAGAAACCGTTCCCCTCGGCGGCGACCGTTACCGGATCCGGCTTTGCTGTCAGGCAGAAGACGAAACCGAGATCCTGATCCGGATCCTGGCATTCGGCCCTGTGATCCGGGTTCTCTCCCCGGAGGGCTTCGTGGAACAGATCCGGGAGCGCATCCGCACCCAGAGGCACATGGGGACCAGAGATGAAGAAGGGAATGTCTCTTCAGATTCGCTGCATTAAAAAAGTCTCGCTTTCTAGACTCTCGCGCCGGGCGCGGTCGCTTTTGCGGCAAAATTCCTTACGCGCGAGTGCGCATCCTCCCGGAGGGTTTTATGTCATTGGAAATCGCAATTCCCTATGAAAAAAACGCAGAGGCCATTCCGGTCTCTGCGTTTTTCAGGAAGCACGGATTCACCAGCGTTTCCTTTGAATGAGTCAGGAAGCAGCGTCCCTGTTGACTCGAATGAGTCAGAAAGCAACGTCCCTGTTGACTCCTTTTAACTCTCTTCCTGAATTACTCCGTCATAGCTTCTGCTTCTGCGCCGTCGATGGTCGGCCAGGTTTCTTCGATGGCCTGGCAGGTCGCATCCTTATCCGTTGTTCCGGCGATGTAATCCTGCATGATCTGGCCGAAGGTCTGATGCCATCCGTCGGTGGACAGGCAGATGGACAGATCCGCTGCACCTTTTTCTGCCACATGAGCAGCACCCTGGTTGATAACTTCGAAATCGCTCTGTGCGTCTGTGACGATGGGCGGAACCACGCCGGCGACATCGGTGAACCAGCTCTGGCCGTATTCAGAGGTGTACCACCAGTTCACAAAGTGAAGGACTGCATCCAGGTTTTCAGACTCGCTGGATACATGGAGCGCCTGATCGGAACCGGTGATGACTCTGCACTGATCTGCATTGTCAGATACCGGATATCCGTCAAATCCGATGTTCAGGTCAGGATTGATCGCCAGGACATCTGCCTCGATCCATGCGCCTTGTCCGCAGACCATGGCAGCTTCGCCGTTGCCGAACGCAGCTTCTTCGCCCGCAAGGTCGGTCTCAAGCGGCTTGTCATCGCCGTTGGCAACCGCCAGGTCGATGAAATCGAAGAAATTGTTGTACAGTTCCGGATAATCCGATACTTTCGCTTCACCTTTCTCAAATTTCGAAATCAGTTCCGCAGTGGTGATTCCTGCATTCTCAGCTGCAGCATTTACGAAATGCTGAGCGACATGTTTGAAGACCCACCACTCCGCAAAACCGGTTGTGAAGGGTTTGTAACCGGCGTCTGTGATCTTCTGGCAGGCGTCGATCAGTTCTTCGGTGGTCTGCGGGAATGCTTCCACGCCGGCTTCCGCAAAGATGTCCTTATTGTAGACAACGCCGAAATAGTTACCTTTGATTGCAAATCCGTAGCAGCCTGAGCCGTCCGTCGGAGATTCCATTGCGGCAGCTACGCCGGGATCCATCGCGTCAACGATCGGCTGGCCGGTCAGATCATAGGAATATTCCTTATAGGTATCAATTTCTTTTCCGGATGTGGAGGAGAAGATATCCGGAACCTCGCCGGAGTTCAGCTTCGCCTTCAGCAGCGTCGGATAATCATTCTGCGTGGTCTCATAGTTGATGGTTACGTTCGGTGCAACCTCACTGTAGGCATCGATCAGCTCGGTGATGGCATCCGCATACTCCGGGCTGGAGATAAACATGTAGATCTCCCCTTCGTCTGCAGAATAGTCAACATCTTCCGCCATCGCGCATGTGCTCATCATGGCAGCCGTCATGGTTCCTGCAAGCAGAATTGACAACAGTTTTTTCTTCATAGTAACAACCTCCTTTTTTACTTCCATGCGTTCTCCGCATCATTTATACTCATCCTCCCCGGCGGGAGGCTGGTATCATGAAATATGCCCGCCTCCTCTGTGGAAGGCTGGTATCATAAAATCTTCGGGTCAGCGCTTCTGCCTTCATTCGCATGTTCCGTCAGTGCTTCTGTCTTTCGGTTCATGTTCAGGCTTATTCACTTCTGACAGCGCTTCCCTGTATGATTTCTCTCTGTTTTATTTTCTTAATGTATGGTTTCTTCTGTTAGCTTCCGCTTGTTTTATTATCTTATGTACGGTTTCTCCTGTATGCTTTCCTATGTATTATCCCTTCACCGCGCCTGCGACGACACCTTCCACAATATACTTCTGCAGGAATACGAAAACAATGATGGACGGCAGCACCGTCAGCACCATGGCGGTCATGGCATACTGCCATTTCGTATTCATCTGCCCGACAAAGGTATAGGAAGCCAGCACCAGCGTTTTTGTCTTATTCGAGCTGTTGACCATCAAAAGCGGAAGCAGGAAGTCATTCCAGATCCACATGACATCGATAACGATGACTGTAAAGGTCACCGGCTTGAGCAGCGGAAAGATCACCGAAAGAAATCCGCGGAAGGTAGAGGCGCCGTCGATCTTCGCACTCTCGTCCAGCTCTTTCGGGATGGTCTTCATGAAATTGTAGAAGATAAAGGTGGCCATCGGGATTCCGAAACCCCAGTACTGAACGCCCAGGCCCAGACGGCTCTGGTCCAGATGGATCACATTCATCGCCTTGAGCAGCGTGATCATGATGGTCTGGAACGGGATCAGCATCGGTGTGATCAGCAGCGTATAGACCATCTTTGTGTAGAGATTTCTTCTCCGGTCAAGAATATATGCCGCAAGAGAAGAAAACACAACAATCCCGAGAATGCCTGTCACCGTGATGATCACATTGTTCAGGAACAGACGGAAATAATGAATCTTATTAATTACATAGGTATAGTTCTCCGTCGTCGGCGCTTTGGGGAAAGCGATCGGATCCGAAACCACCTCGCCGAACGGCTTGAAGGAATTCAGGAACATCAGGAACACCGGGTAGATGAACACCAGGACGACGATGGTAAGGATACAGACAAGAAGGATGGTATTGCGTCTTCTGCGCTCTTTCATTACAGTTCGACCTCCTTCCTGCTCATCGCCTTAAGCACCACCTGGGTGATCACCAGAACCGCAAAGAAGTAGAGCATTGCCTCCGCGGAACCCAGGCCGTACATATTCTTCGTAAAGGCGTCATTGTAGATCTGCAGAGTTGCAGAATAGGTGGATGTACCGGGTCCTCCCTTGGT
>CACXHD010000199.1 GCA_902767335.1 uncultured Lachnospiraceae bacterium | reverse complement strand
TGCATATTGCAGCGCGTATCCGGATCCGCAGCAAGAAGATCCATGGCGTACTCCAGGGGATCCGCATGCGCCTCCCGCGCCAGTTCTCCGATCAGTCTTCCGACAATCTGCTCCTTTTCTGCGGCGCATCCGGTCTGATCCGACGTTCTCCCCTGATAAGCAGTCACCGTGAGCCGGCCGAAAATCCCGTCCGTGCTGCGGGTATCGGCGCCGGGAAGCATCCCGCTCTCTATGACCGTGCGGAGCATTTTTCTGAAATCCAAAGCGCCAAGGCATTCCGAAAAACGTCTCCGACTCCCGCAGATTCGTACAAACGGCGAGAACACACCTGCCAGATACGGGCACAGGATGAAATCTACATCCGCCACCGGAATGATATCATATGTCAGATTCACGCCGCTCTCTTCCATCTCCTCCAGCCAGGCCAGAAGCTCTCTCGCCTCAGTCACAGCCTTCACCGGATCGCCGTCATCGTTTTCGAGCTGCACATGGGAAATATGGGCCTTCACACCAGATGCCTTCACCTGGCGGAAAAACTCCTCATAGCCGGCCATTCTGTCAAAGTGTCCCTCCACAAAATTGGCGGTGTGGGATGTAAAGATGCCGTCATACGCCTTCACAATCCCAAGCAGGCGGATGATTTCTTCATCGGTGCCGGACACGGAAGGTCTGTAGGTCGGATCCCTGCCAGTGGAAAAACCAAATGCTCCCTGCTCCATGCAGGTTTTCAGAAGTTCCTCCATTCCGGCGATCTCCTCTTCCGATGCGGCGCGCTCGCAGTCCATCCCCATGACTGTGTTCCGGATGGCGCTGTGACCCACAAGCGGTACGATATTGCAGTCAACCGGAAGTTCCTGGCATTTCCGGTTAAACTCATCAAAGCTGTGCCAGTCCAGTTCCACCCCATAGTACGCTCTCAGAAGAGGCTCCGCTTTTCCCTTCTCCATATATACCTGCGGCATGTTGTCGAAAAAGGAAGGATTCAATGCCGCGGAAACTTTCCGGTCAGCATCCACTGCGGCTCTGTATACCTCATCCCCCATCGGCGCCATGCCATGTCCGCAGTTTCCGGTCACAACCGTGGTGACTCCCTGCATCAGATATGATTCCGCCGATGGGTGAAACAGGATCGTCATGTCCACATGCGAATGGGGTTCGATCAGCCCCGGGACGACCGCCCTGCCCTGCGCATCGATGACGGTCTTTGCCTGCGCATTCTTAAGATCACCGATGGTACGAATCCTTGCGTCTGTGATCCCGAGATCGGCACGGTAAGATTCCCTGCCGGTACCGTCGGTGATCATGCCGTTTTTAATGATCAGATCGTAGATCATATCTTTGCCGCCTCCTGCTTTGTTGACTTTGAGAGAGTCTTTGAATATACTAAAAATATATTAGCTATATTATAATCGGGTGTCAATTTAAGATATCCGTCTGCATGAATCTTCCGGAGGACATCGCATGAAGATCACAGAGAATGCCCAAAGACATGTATTCACCGTTGAAGGAGAGACAACCATTCACGGCCGGACCATCCCGTACCGCGCCATCTCCGAGGAAACCTTACTGGAAGTGGAGGACGGGAAACCGGCCGCGAGCATGTTTTCCTATACCTATCTTCGCACCGATGCCGGACAGACCGAAGATCGTCCCGTTCTGTTCATTTTCAATGGCGGCCCCGGTTCCTCTTCGCATCTGATGCATCTCGGTTTCTTTGGCCCCGACCGGATCAGACCGGGTGCGGACGGCAGACTGTCCACGACACCCCCTTTTGAGATGGAGGAGAATCCGCACTGCATGCTGGACGCTTTTGACCTGGTCCTGATCGACCCTGTAGACACGGGATACGGACGGCTGCTTGATGAAAGCATGAAGGACCACTTTTTCGGCACCGGACAGGACGCGATGACCTTTGTACTCTTCATCGAGAACTGGCTGACCAGATATGACCGCTGGAATTCCCCCCGTTATCTTTGCGGGGAGAGTTACGGCACCATGCGATGTGCGGTCCTGGCTGACGCGCTGATGGGCGGTGTCGCACAACAGCGTTTCTCCTGCATCACCGTAAACGGACTCATCCTGATGGGCTCCACCTTCCATATTGAGGGCGTTTTTGAGGAGCTGCATGCAGAGCCGGCGGTTTTGAATCTGATGTCCTACGCGGCAGCGCGGCAATACCATCATCCGGTGGAAGGCCGGACCATTGCTTCCTTCGCAGAGGAAGCCTGGAATTTTTCCACATGCGAATATGCCCATGCGCTGCTGATGGGTGATTACATGGCACCCGAAGAAAAAGAAGCGATCATCAGAAAACTTGCCTGTTTCACAGGTATGCCGGCCCAGTGGTTCCGCGAAAACGGCCTTCGGCCCGGCAAGCTTGATTTTCTGCAGCAGGTCGTCAGAGACCAGGGCCTGGAGGCAGGCGGTTATGACAGCAGGGTCACGCTTCCCCTTTCTGTAAAGACCGGTTCCCGCGATTCATTTGACGATCCCTCCATGGCGGGTTCCAATCCTGCCTACGCCAGCCTGTTTCACTCCCATCTGAAAAAGAAACTGGGAATTGATCTTGAAAAGAACTATATAACCACCAATATCCGGGCCAACATGGCATGGGACTATACGTACAGCCGTACGCCATGCGAATGTCTCGCCGCTTCCATGCGCCGCAGCCCGCAGCTGCGCGTCATGTTTGCCACCGGACTGTTTGATCTATGCACCTGTGCCGGTTATGCGCGCTATGTCATCTCACAGGCCGGGCTGCCCCTCGACAGAGTCGTCCGAAAAGAATACGAAGGCGGACACATGATCTACACAGTAGAAGATGCATCCGCAGCTCTGGAACAGGATATCCGGGAGTTTATCCTTGCATAAACGCCTGAAACAGCCTTGCCGAAAATCTTTGACAGCCCTGCCGCCGCAGGGCTGTTTTCATGTCTGCAGACTCTGCGGCGTTCCGCGGTCCGCCTGCTCACCGGATCCGTTCACTCAGTTCCAGGATGCCTCTCCCAGGAAAACTTCATTGTCCGTAGTGACATTCAGTTCCTTGTTCATGGCGTAAACCTTTCCATAGGTGTCAATAACGCCCCACAGCGCCTGATCATTGATGATGTTCAGCGCTTTGCCGAAGTTTTCGTTCGCCTCATCATGATCCAGGGTGTACTCCGCAGCCATCAGATACCCATCCAGTTCTTCATCCGCATATCTGGAATAATTGTAGCCATACTCGATTCCCGCGCTCTGAAAAATGTCGCAGACATTCGCATAACCGAGCGTCACCATATCGGCACCGGTCAGAGCTGCAACGGCAAAAGTCATGACCTCCGGCTCAGCCGGAGGTTTGGGTTTAGCCCTATAAGGGCAAATACATACCCGCCTGAAAGGCTTTACGGTAGC
>CACXHD010000198.1 GCA_902767335.1 uncultured Lachnospiraceae bacterium | reverse complement strand
TGAGAAGCCGCTCTCGGCCCGCCCCACGAGGGCCTGACCTTCCAAGATCTGAGCCGGCTTTTTCGAATGAATTTCCCGGGGGCAGGTTCTGGTCCGGCCGTCCGTGTGCTGCGAAGCCGATCCCGGTCCGCTGCGCGGGGGTCCTGCCACGCTCCGGGTCGATGAGTCGGAAGATACGTCCCCTGACTCCTTCGTCCCCTGACTCCTTCACTTGCGCAGTTCCTTCACGGAACAATATTTATCTGCCGCAAGGATAATCCACCCAGCCGCAAACAGCGGCGGAATAATGCAGGCCGGCCACATATGCCGCCGGACCGAATTCCTCTGCACCTTATTGGCGCCATATTCGCGCTCTGCGATTCTGGCGCCCATGCGGGGATGCGTAAAGCATTTCACGAAGGAAACGCTTTCGTGTACTTTCTCTTCCGTCATTCCGATGTCATGAAGCAGTGCTCCTCTGACCAGATCGGAATCCTCTACCTCAATCCCCTTCTTCTTTAAAGCGTCACCCATTCGCAGGGCGCATTCCGCCACGCGGATACTGTGATCCGCGACGGTATGTTTTTTATGATGTTTTACCTGTTTTGCTGTCTGAAAGCGTTCAGACCGGAGGATATCTGTCCCGAATTCCAGTATTTTCTTATCCATCGCAGCCCCTGATCTGTCTGATCTGCTACTCCGTGAAGGCTTCCTCCACATCATCACTCTCGAAGTCGTAGGAAATAATGAAGGAGTTGTCTTTTACATCGTCAATCTCCGCGTACATCTCTTCATATTCCTTCGCGATCTCCTCGTTGGAGATATATGCCTGTGCATCCGTCGGAAACTCGAGATAATACTGTACGCCTTCACTCCCTTCCCCCAGCTCGACATAGTCCGGGAGGTTCTCCGGGATCTCCTCACCGTCTCTCACAACGCAGAGGGAAAACAGTCTGCCCCCTTCCGAGCCTTCGAGAAGGTGCCCGGCGCGGCTCATCCTGTGATAGAATGTCACGCGGTCGGAATTGAGGATCATGTCATATTTGTCTGTCCAGTCTGCCGGGAGTGAAATCATGACATCGTTGATGACGATCTGGTCAGCGCCTTCTTCGCTGTATCTGTATACATACCAGAAGGTCTCATCGTCCGATTCCGGATCATCGAGAAGCGCATCCTCGCCGTCCTCCGTGTCCGCATCGTCATAGTCCGATTCGTCATACTCATATTCGTACTCCGCATCGTCGTAATCTTCCTCGTCGTACTCTGCGTCGTCCATGTCAAACATCGCGGGCAGATCGATCTCATCCCCTGCGCCCGGATCGCTCAGGTCAATCACAAGTTCCGTTTCGAAAACCGGCTCCTCTGCCGCCGCCGGCCAGGCCAGACCAAAGACTGCGATCCCGGCAGCCGCCAGATAAAGCTTTGTTTTTTTCATATATAAAATCCTCCCCTGTTTGGGAAAGCAGGTTTTCCGTCCGGCCTGTGCCGGCGGCATCTGCTTTCCGCATCATCTTTACTGTTTCGGGAAGCGCTGATCAAACCAGCGTTTCCTTAGGAACCGGTCACAAAATAACCTGATCGGATTGCGCCGAATGGTTAAGTTATTTTGGGACAGGTCCTCAGTACAGATAATCCTTATTCACATAACCGTATTTGTTCAGCGTCGGTGCATATACATACCAGTACTGGCTGCCGCTCCGGTCGATCACCTGTACCATGTCGCCGGTCCAGAGCTTCCCGATCTCGTTGGATGCATCGTAAGCCTTCGCATTGCGCAGCGCCAGATAGCCGCTGGAGACACGAACCGTGTAATTCTGATAGGACGGCGTCGGACTGCTGATGGCATAGATATAGTCCTTGTTGACATAGCCATATTTGCCCAGCGTCGGCGCATATACATACCAGTACGCACTGTCGCTGCTGTCGATCACCTGAACGGTATCGCCGGTCCAGAGCTTCCCGATCTCGTTGGCGGAATTATAAGCCTTTGCATTGCGCAGCGCCAGATACCCGCTGTCCACACGGACGGCATAATTTCCGGCAGTGGTCGGCGCGCCGTAGAGATAGTCTTTATTCACATAGCCGTATCTCCCCAGCGTCGGCGCATACACATACCAGTACTGCGGATCGCTGGCATCCGTCACCTGGACGGTGTCGCCGGTCCAGAGCTTCCCGATCTCATTGGCGGAATCGTAAGCCTTTGCATTGCGCAGCGCCAGATAGCCGCTCTCCACGCGCACCGTGTAATTCCCGTAAACCGGGGTCGACGGAGCCGATACCGGCCGCAGGTAATCCTTATTGACATAGCCGTAGCTGTTCAGTGTCGGCGCATACACATACCAGTACTGCGGGTCCGTCCGGTCAAACACTTCCACGTTGTCCCCGGTCCAGAGCCGGCCGATCTCATTGGCAGAATCATAGGCCTTTGCCGTGCGCAGCGCCAGATACCCGCTGTCCACCTTCACACTGTAGGTCTCTGTATAGGCTCCGGCCGCATAAGCC
Source organism: uncultured Lachnospiraceae bacterium (assembly GCA_902767335.1). Classification (GTDB taxonomy): domain Bacteria; phylum Bacillota; class Clostridia; order Lachnospirales; family Lachnospiraceae; genus Merdiplasma. Next base: position 466 of record CACXHD010000198.1, on the reverse strand, counting down.
TCGACCGCTCCCGGAAGTCCACCCGCAGCGAAGGGAATACATACTGCAACCGCCGCAGCTGCCAGCATCGAAATCAAAATCTTACGAATTTTCATCATAATGATCCCCCTTTCTTTTTCTGTACCTGATTTTATTTTGCCAAGTCTGTTCCTTTCCGTCAACCTTCATTTTTCTTAATTCTTTCGGCGGTCTTTTCGGAAATTCCTGCAGTGCGGGAGGCAGGAGGACGGCTCGGCAGACAGGGGACGTATCTTCCGACTCACCGGCCCGGAGTGTGCCAGGACCCCCGCTCGGCGGACCGGGATCGGCTTCCCCGCACACGGACGGCCGGCCCAGAACCTGCCCCCGGGAAATTCACTCAAAAGCCGGCGCAGATCTAGGAAGTTCAGACCCTCGTGGAACGGGCACCGCTTTATTCGCCCGGAAAGCCTGATGCTTTCCGGACTCAGCACCGCTCTGCGAGCGG
>CACXHD010000197.1 GCA_902767335.1 uncultured Lachnospiraceae bacterium | reverse complement strand
GGTTCCACACCGGTGGATTTTGCCTACAGTATTCACAGTGCGGTCGGAAACCGCATGGTCGGCGCGAGAGTGAACGGAAAACTGGTGCCGATCGACTATACGATCCAGAACGGCGACCGAATCGAGGTCATCACTTCCCAGAATTCCAGAGGCCCGAGCCGGGACTGGCTGAAGATCGTCAAGAGCACTCAGGCAAAGAATAAGATCAATCAGTGGTTCAAAAAAGAGCTGAAGGAAGACAACATCGAAAAAGGCCGCGAGATGATCCAGGCTTACTGCAAGACGAAAGGCCTTCTTCTCACGGATCTGACCAGGGCCGAATATGTGGATTCCGTGCTCCGAAAGTACGGTTTCAAGGACTGGGAATCAGTCCTGGCGGCCATCGGACACGGTGGTCTTAAAGAAGGACAGATCGTCAATAAACTGCTCGAGGGTTACCAGAAGGATCATCAGAAACAGATCACGGACGAGGATATTCTCCGCGAGGCCGGAAACCGGGAGAAGAAGCACACGTCCCGTTCGAGCAGCGGAATTATCGTAAAGGGACTGGACGATGTGGCGGTCCGGTTCTCCAAATGCTGCAATCCGGTGCCGGGAGATGAGATCATCGGTTTCGTCACCCGCGGGCGCGGTGTTTCGATCCACCGCATGGACTGCGTGAATGTCGTCAATATGCCGCCGGAGGAGCGCGGCCGGCTGATCGAAGCCGACTGGCAGAAGGACCTGAAACGGAATACGGAGGGTTCGGGCAGTTATACGACCATGATCCGGATCTATGCCACGAACCGGACCGGGCTGCTGATCGATATCACAAAGATCCTCACAGAGAGAAAGATCGACGTCACTTCGGCCTACAGCCGGACGACCCGTCAGGGAATGGCGACGATTGAACTGGAATTTGACATCAACAGCAGAGATCAGCTCCGGACCCTGATCGAGAAGATCCGTCAGGTGGAGAGCGTGATGGACGTGGAGCGGAGTACGGGCTGAGAAGTCCGGTGTCCTGGCATCTTTGGGGCAGCGTCCGGATTTTTTGGACTGTGCTGCTTTGACAGGCGGGCTGGTATCTGCTCAGGTATGAAACAAACGCGGTACTTGTCTGCAGACAGGAATTCGACGCAGCAGTGCTCCGGCGATTGCCGTATGAGAGGAAGGAACCAATGGGAGAATGCAAACTCGCAAGACTGGTGCTTGGTCCGATTATGACCAACTGCTATCTTGTAAAAGACCTGGAGAGCGGTCAGATCGTTGTCATTGATCCGGCGGATGAAGCGGAGCGGATCCTTGACGCAGCCGAAAAGTTGGATGGGAAGATCTCTCTGATTCTGCTTACCCATGGCCACTTTGACCATATCTGCGCGGTATCCCGTCTGAAGGAACAGACCGGGGCGCTGATCTGTGCGGGGAAAAACGAGAAAGAACTGCTTGCGGATCCTTTCCGGAACCTGTCGGACGAGTACGGCATGGACCTCAGCCTCCAGGCGGACCGGTGGCTTTCAGACGAAGAAACGGTCGGAACCGACCACCTCTCCTTCAAGGTTCTGGAGACGCCGGGCCATACACAGGGCGGAGTCTGCTACTATCTGGAGAGTGCGGGCGTACTCTTTTCCGGTGATACGCTCTTTGATCATTCCGTGGGGAGAACCGATTTCCCGACGGGAAGCATGAGCCAGATTGTCCGAAGCATCCGGAAGAAGCTTTATGTACTGCCGGAGGATACGGCTGTGCTGCCGGGGCACGGGGAACTGACCCGGATCGGAACGGAGATACAGGAGAATCCGTTTATTGCAGGGGGCATGGCAGAATGATACTGGTGAAAACAAACCGACAGGAGTTTGCGTATGACATCCACTCGCTGGTAAAGGCTTTTTTCCAGGAGGAGGATGTCATTGTTTCGGCCGGAGAAAAAAATGACGGAGCCGAGCCGAAGATCGAGATATCGATTACATTCGAAGAGGACGGAATCGAGAGCCGATTCCGCAGATGTTCCGGCGGATCCGCCTCTCCGGAAGCCGGGGACGCGGCCTGCAGACCGGAAAGCCCGGATGATTATAAGAAGAGCGATTTTCGGGAAGGCGCGATTCCCGTCGATGACGGAGTCTGGCAGGAACTTCCGGGCGGCAGTGATAACGGAAAGACGCAGACAGTTCCGGACAGCGACGTGGATGCGGAAGCTGTAAGGCGGGACCGGATCGAACTGGCCGGCGCAGACGCGGAGGACCGCGGGAGCCGGAAAATCCGCCGCAATGCACTGAAAACTCTGCTGTACCGCCAGCTGAGGGATGTGACAGGCAGAGCGCTCCCCTGGGGAAACCTGACCGGAATCCGACCGACGAAAATCCCGATGGATCTGCTGGAGGAAGGCGCCTCGGAGGAGGATGCGGTCCGGTGCATGCAGGAGAAGTATTTTGTCAGTCCGGCCAAAGCGGTTCTCGCGACAAAGATTGCGGAGCGGGAACGGCGGATCCTCCAAAGCATTCCTTTCCGGCAGGGGTACAGCCTGTATATCGGCATTCCGTTCTGTCCGTCCATCTGTCTGTACTGTTCTTTCAGCTCCAGTCCCCTGGGGTTGTGGAAGGACCGGGTCAATGACTATCTGGATGCGCTGGAGACGGAGATGCGATGCTGCAGCGATGTGTTTGCGCCCCGGATCCTGCAGAGCATTTATATCGGCGGGGGCACTCCGACGACGCTGGAACCCGCGCAGCTGGACCGGCTGCTTAGCATGACCAGGCGGTATTTTGACTGCTCCCGGGTCCGCGAAATCACGGTGGAGGCCGGGCGGCCGGACAGTATCACTGCGGAGAAGCTGCGCGTGCTCCAGGAACACGGGATCGAAAGAATATCCATCAATCCGCAGACCATGAATCAGGCGACGCTGGACCGGATCGGCAGAAAGCATACCGTGGAGGAAATCCGGGAAGCGTTCCATATGGCCAGAAGGATGGGCTTCACGGATATCAACATGGATACGATTGTCGGACTGCCCGGGGAAGGCCCGGAGGAGGTCCGGCATACCATGGAGGAGCTGGCAAAGCTGAAACCGGAAAACATTACCGTGCATTCGCTTGCGCTGAAGCGCGGTTCCAGGCTGGCGGCCATGCTGGAGGAGTATCGCGGGAGCAGCTTCACGAACACCCTGGGCATTATGGAGATGACGCAGGAGGTGTGTGAAAACATCGGTCTGTATCCATATTACCTCTACCGGCAGAAAAACATGGCCGGCAATTTTGAGAATGTCGGTTATGCCGCAGAGGGAAAAGAAGGACTTTACAACATTCTGATCATGGAGGAAGTCCAGAGCATCCTTGCGCTGGGAGCGGGAGGTTCCACAAAACTGGTGATGGGCGGAGGACGCATCGAACGAATTGAAAACGTAAAAGACATATCGAATTATATCAATCGTATCGATGAAATGGTCAGACGCAAACAGGCAATTCCCCGGATGATGGAAGAAGGGGAAGCGCGGAAAAGAGAAACTTTATAGAGACAGCACGAAGGAGGAATAAGATGGCAGAGTCAATGCAGGGGCTGAAGAGAACGCATCGATGCGCGGAGGTCTCGGAGGCGAATATCGGAAGTAATGTGACACTGATGGGGTGGACAGCGAAACGGCGCAATCTCGGCAGCCTGATTTTTGTGGATCTGAGAGACCGTTCCGGGATTATCCAGATCGTATTTGATGAGAACGATATCGGAACGGAGGGATTCGCAAAGGCGGGAACGATCCGGAATGAGTTTGTGCTTGCAGTCTGCGGCCGTGTCGAAAAGCGCGGCGGAGCGGTCAATGAAAAACTGGCGACCGGCACCATCGAAGTCCGCGCGACGACGCTGCGCATTCTTTCCGAAGCAGCTACGCCTCCCTTCCCGATCGAAGAAGATCTTTCCACCCGGGAGGAACTCCGTCTGAAATACCGTTTCCTTGATCTGAGACGCCCGGACCTTCAGCGCAACCTGATGGTGAAGAGCCGCGTTGCTACCCTGTCCAGAAACTTTATGGCGGAGCAGGGCTTCCTGGAGATTGAGACACCGATGCTTGCGAAGAGCACGCCGGAGGGAGCCAGAGATTATCTCGTGCCGAGCCGGATTTATCCGGGCAGCTTTTTCGCGCTTCCCCAGTCGCCGCAGCTGTTCAAACAGCTTCTGATGGTTTCCGGATACGACCGCTACTTCCAGATCGCACGCTGCTTCCGGGATGAAGACCTCCGGGCGGACCGGCAGCCGGAATTCACCCAGATGGATATGGAGCTCTCCTTCGTTGATATCGATGAAGTACTGGAAGTCAATGAAAAGCTTCTGAAACATCTGTGGAAGGAGATCCTGAACATAGACATTGAGACGCCCTTCCGGCGGATGACCTGGGAAGAGGCGATGAACCGTTTCGGTTCGGACAAACCGGACCTGCGCTTCGGGATGGAGCTGACTGACGTTTCCTCCGTGGTGGCGGACTGCGGTTTCGGCGTGTTCTCCGGCGCGGTCGCTTCCGGCGGTACGGTACGAGGCATCAATGTCAAAGGTCAGGCTGGCATGCCCAGAAAGAAAATTGATTCCCTTACGGAATTTGTCAAGGGATACGGGCTGAAGGGTCTTGCCTATCTCTCCGTACAGGAGGACGGCAGCTACAAGAGCTCCTTCGCGAAATTCATGACGAACGAGGAACTGGATGCTCTGGCGGAAAAGATGCAGGCCGAAAAAGGCGACCTCCTGCTCTTCGCGGCAGACCAGAAAAAGCTGGCTCTGGAGACGATGGGCGCGCTGCGCTGTGAACTCGCAAGACGTCTGGAGCTGATTGACAAAAACCGCTTCGAATTCCTCTGGGTCGTGGAATTCCCGCAGTTTGAATGGAGTGAAGAAGAGCAGCGTTACACCGCGATGCATCATCCCTTCACCATGCCCATGGAAGAGGACCTTCCGTATCTGGATACCGACCTGAGCAAGGTTCGGGCAAAGGCCTACGACATCGTCCTGAACGGCTGCGAGATCGGCGGCGGTTCCGTCCGTATCCATCAGAATGATATTCAGGAAAAGATGTTCGAATGCCTCGGGTTTACGAAAGAACAGGCACAGGAACAGTTCAGCTTCCTCCTGGAGGCATTCAAATACGGAGTACCGCCTCATGCAGGGCTGGCGTACGGACTGGACCGCCTAGTCATGCTGATGCTCGGCCTGGACAGCATTCGCGACGTGATCGCCTTCCCGAAGGTGAAAGATTCCTCCTGCCTGATGACCCAGGCACCGTCCCGCGTGGACCCGAAACAGCTTGAAGAACTCGGGATCTGCATCCGGGAAGAAGAGGAACAGTGAGAGATCCGGGGCTGCGCGAGTCAGGTTGAGCCTGGGTGAGCCAGGGGACGTATCTCATGACTCATAAGTCAGGCCTCATGTGTTTCATCGCAAGACTGCCCTGCTTTGCCGGTTGAATTCTTAACTTTAAAAAGGACGGGATAACCGCACGCTGACGATGTGCGCTTACCCCGTCCTTTTAATTGCGATAAAAGCTGGAGCAGATGAAAAATAGAGCAGAGGCCGCGATGCAAAGCTGGCGCAAAAATGAGTCACGAGATACGTCCCCCTGACTCAAAGCCGGCGCAAAAATGAGTCACGAGATACGTCCCCTGACTCACCCTGACTTACTGCGCCTGTCCGCTCAGGTTTTGGACGGCTCCTTCGATGTCCCCGAGAATTACGTTTGTAAGGGGGGCAACGTCCTGGAGCTGCCAGGTGTTTCCGTCGTTATACATGGAGATCTCGACGTCGAAGGGCTTGTAATCTGCGGCTTCGTCGAAGGACTGGAGCAGCAGGGATGCGGCGGTATCCGCCGTGTCGGCCTGGCCGCTGGTGATGGATTCGGTGGTCTGGGCGTATTCAAGCAGCTTGTCGTGATAGAGAGACAGTATGGACGCCATGTCGAGGCTTGTGATTTTCAGGGATGCAAGGGCATGGCTTCCATCGATGACACAGTTCACCAGTTCCCAGGCGAAGCCGTCGGAGAGGAGAGAGGCAAATTTCTGATCCACTTCCTGGGAATAGGTGGGACTGCCGAGGGAGAAAAGATCATTCATCTGGAAATACCGGATCCAGCCGTCCTGATCGAGAGACTGAAAACTGCTCATGTAGCGGGAAAGAAGTTCCTCCGGCGTGACCAGGTACGGATCTGCAAGCGAATGGAGCAGCCCGCCGGTCAGCTGGTCGGCGAGAACGGTGTCGTACCGGATATTCCATGTATGTCCGGAGAGGGTCAGCGTAAAGTCCGCCTCTGTTTCGACGATTTCATAGTTTTCGCTTCGAATCAGATCGACGATATGCTCAAAGTAGCCGGAAAAAGCTGCCGGCTGCGGATTGGAAGCGTCGATATTGATCCACTGGGTTGAATAGAGAAGGCTCAGATCGTGAGCCAGCGCGGATGCGTCCAGATTGGAAATGAGAACCGAGACATTTGCGGTGTCCTGATGGATCTGTTCGTCAAGGATGCGGTAGCTGAAATGACGGAAATATTCCGCCGCGGCATCCTGAAATACATCTATTTCGGTATCGGGGAGGGTCATACTGCTCCGGGCTGCCCGAAACAGTTCGTCCGGAATGTCAGGATCTTCCACACAAAGCCGGTCAAGTTCCTGGCGTACAACCGCGGAAGGACTGTCCGCCTTTGCATGAAAAGAAGACGCTGTCACCATTACGATAATGATCTGAGCAAGCAGGATCAGAGGCATACCGATCGTGAAGAGTCTCTTTTTTGTCTTATGATGAAATAGATACATGCCAAGAAGCGAACCGATACTGCCGCCGGCTGCGGCGACAATAAATAATGTCCGTTCTGATATACGATATCTGTCTTTTCTGGCACGGCGTTTATCGATGCACATCGAAAATAGTCCGGCAAGATTGATCAGAGCAAGATATCCGATCAAAAATCTCATGACTGTTCCTTTCTTTCCCCTATCCCCATAGTTTAACGGAAATATTTAGAAAAGTCAAATTGTTATGGCAAAGACTTCGAAACATGTCGAATTGTGAGGCCTCCGAAAACAAAAGATTGATCCGCCGGGGACGATTGGGGTATACTGGGGCTGTGAATCACAGGGCGGCAGATAGGGAACCGGACGGATCGCATATGTCGCACAGGGCGGCATATAGGAGACGAACGGATTTCATATGGTGCCGGCTGGATTCGCAGCCCATGTATTTTATGTTATATTTCGGAGGTCTTGAATGGTAGCAATAATTGACTATGATGCCGGAAATATCCGAAGCGTGGAGAAAGCCCTGGTCCATATCGGGGCGGACCCTGTAATCACAAGGGACAGCGAAGTCATCCGCGCAGCCGGGCATGTCATCCTTCCGGGCGTCGGAGCGTTTGGGGACGCAATGGAAAAGCTGGACCGGTACGGTCTGATCCCTGTGATCCGGGACACGGTGGCAGCGGGCAAGCCGTTTCTGGGGATCTGTCTGGGACTGCAGCTTTTATTTGAGGAAAGCGAGGAATCGCCCGGAAGCATCGGTCTGAACCTGCTCGAGGGAAAAATCCGCAGGATTCCGGACGGCCCGGGGAGAAAGGTGCCGCAGATCGGCTGGAACAGTCTGCATTTTGACCATGAGGGACGGCTGTTTCGTGGGATACCGGAGGATACCTGCGTATATTTTGTCCATTCCTACTACCTGGAAGCAAAAGATAAGAAGATTGTGACCGCCAGCACGGAATATGGAGTGAACATTCATGCCTCCGTGGAAAAGGACAATTTGTTTGCATGCCAGTTTCATCCGGAAAAAAGCGGAAAATGGGGACTGAAGATGCTGAAGAATTTCTGTGAGCTGAAATAGGGAAGCATACGCAGACCGGAGGAACAGGAGGCATATGTAAGATGTTTACAAAAAGAATTATTCCCTGCCTGGATGTAAACGCGGGCAGAGTTGTGAAAGGGGTCAACTTCGTTGATCTCAAGGATGCGGGAGACCCGGTGGAAATCGCGGAAGCCTATGACCGCGCAGGCGCGGACGAGCTGGTATTTCTCGACATTACGGCCTCCTCGGACGGCCGGGACACGGTAGTGGATATGGTCCGGGCCGTGGCGGAGAAGGTATTCATACCCTTTACCGTCGGCGGAGGCATCCGCAGTGTGGACGACTTCCGGAAGATTCTCCGGGAGGGGGCAGACAAAATCGCCGTCAATTCGGCGGCGCTGCTTCGGCCGGAACTGATCCGGGAGGCGGCGGACAAATTCGGCAGCCAGTGTGTTGTGGTGGCGATTGACGCCAGATCCCGCGGAGACGGAGGCTGGAATGTATTCCGCAACGGGGGAAGGATTGACACTGGCATTGACGCGCTGGAATGGGCGGTACAGGCGGAACAGCTTGGCGCCGGAGAGATCCTTCTGACCAGCATGGACTGCGACGGAACAAAAAACGGATACGACCTCGCCCTGACCGCAGCGGTTGCGGAACGGGTTGGGATCCCGGTTATTGCCTCCGGAGGCGCCGGAAAGCCGGAGCATTTCTATGATGCCCTGACAAAGGGCAAGGCAGACGCCGCGCTGGCAGCCTCGCTGTTTCACTATAAGGAGCTGGAGATCGGAGAAGTCAAGGCCTATCTGGCGGGCAGAGGCATTCCGGTGAGAGAGACCTGACGGGAAGAGGACTTCCGGCAGAGGGATACCTGACAGGCAGAGACATTCCGTTGTGAGAGAGACCTGTCGAGATGAGGAATTTGTCAGGGGGAGAGCTGACGGGACGAGGGCTTCCGGCGAGAGACCTGACGGGAAGAGGATTTTCGGTGGAAAAACTCTGACGGGAAGAGGACAATCGTTGAGAGAGATCTGACGGGAAGAGGACATTGTCAGGGGGAAGAACTGACAGGAAGAGGACTTTGTCAGGGGGAAGAACTGACGGGATGAGGCTTCTGGAGGGAAATCTGACAGGAAGAGGACTTCCGGTGGGAAAACTGAGATTAACTGAGGAGAGAAGACCGAGATGGCTGCGATCGCAAATGACTGGCTGGAACCGCTGAAACCGGAGTTTTCCAAGCCATATTATGCATCTTTGTACCGCAAGGTGAAGGAAGAATATACCAACCACATTGTTTATCCTCCGGCAGAGGATATTTTCAATGCGTATGCCCTTACGCCGCTGCATAAAGTGAAAGCGGTGATTCTGGGGCAGGATCCGTATCACGGGGACGGCCAGGCACATGGCCTGTGCTTTTCCGTCAAAAAGGGTGTGGAGATTCCGCCGTCTCTGGTGAACATCTATAAAGAACTGCATGATGATATCGGCTGTCCGATCCCCACCCACGGTTGTCTGACCAAATGGGCGGAGCAGGGGGTGCTTTTGCTGAACACGGTTCTGACGGTGCGGGCGCATGAGGCGTTTTCTCATCGCGAGATCGGATGGGAGCAGTTTACGGACGCGACGATTGAAATTCTCAACCGCCAGGACCGGCCGATCGTATTCATCCTGTGGGGACGTCCGGCGCAGATGAAGGAACGGATGCTGACAAATCCAAGGCATCTGATTCTCAAAGCGGCACATCCCAGCCCGCTCTCCGCGTACCGTGGGTTCTTTGGAAGCCGGCCTTTCTCCGCGGCAAACGAGTTTCTTGTCCGAAACGGAGTTGAGCCCATCGACTGGGCCATAGAGTAAGCGGCACGGCATTTTCCGCGTTCACAGCTGAGATGGGCTGCAACCTTTTTCTGCGCCGTACAGCGGTTCGCCGGAGGCACGAAGGAAACCCTGCGCCACACAGCGATCCGCCGGAAGCTTGAGGGAAACCCTGCGCCGTACAGCGATCCACCGGAGGCTTGAGGGAAACCCTGCGCCGTACAGCGGTTCGCCGGAGGCTTGAGGGAAACGCTGCGCCGCACAGCGGTCCGCCGGAGGCTTGAGGGAAACCCTGCGCCGTACAGCGGTTCGCTGGAGGCACGAAGGAAACGCTGCGCCGCATAGCGATCCGCCGGAGGCACGAGGGAAACCCTGCGCCGCACGGCTCCGATCTTTGCAGCCTCTGTGGCTGCCTGTGAAGAGCAGGATGGATGTCATGCCGACATAACTTCATATATTTAGCCTTGACACTATATACGAAAAGTGATATTATTCATATGTTTCCGGAACACGTCTGAAGGCAGCCGGCGGCTGCCTCTTTTCTTTTTGCCTTTCGTTTTGTATTGTTTTGTATTGTTTTGTATCTTTTTGTACCTCTATCATTGTATCTTTTTTGTATCTCTATCATTGTATCTTTATCTTTTTTTCTTTTTTTGCGTTTTATCTTTTTATATTGTAACTTTTTGTATCTTTAATCATCGTATCTTTTATTTTTTATCTTTTGTCTTATTCTTTATTTTTTATCTTATCGCCGGTCGGCGAGTTGTTTCACTTTTTAGAGCAAAAGACAAAGCAGTTTACGTTGATCGTTTGCTGCGCCGGATCTGTGCAGTGAAAGAGACATATTTTCAGCCAGATCTGCATTTCTGTTAGAAAGGATGAATGAATGAATTACCGGGAATTTGTTGAAGAAGTCGGCGGTCTTGTTCGTGACCGGCTGGGAGAGGGATATTCGGTCAGTGCCCGTCAGGTTACAAAAAACAATGGGGTTGCGCGAGAGAGCCTGATGATCTGCAGTGAAGGAGATCCGATTTCTCCGCTGATTTATCTGGAGGAATTCTATGAGATCTTTCGGAAGGGGGCCCCGATGGATGTGATCGCGGACCGGTTGACAGAGCTCTTTCAGGAGAAACGGGACGCCGCTTCCTTCAATGTGCAGGATTTTATGGACCGCGACACGGTGAGGGATCATGTGGTCTGCCGTCTTGTCAACCGCGAGAAGAATGCCGGACTGCTGGAGGATATTCCCCACAGAAGTTTTCTGAACCTGGAGATTGTTTATTATTACCAGAATTTCGGTGCGTCTGTTACTGCCGGGGAAAGGGACAGCGGCAGTGTGCTCATCCGGAAGGAATTTATGCGGCTCTGGGATCTGGACGAAGAAACCTTGGACCGCTGCGCAAGAGAAAACATGCCGGTGCTTTGTCCGAGCCGTTTCTGCAGCATGCAGGAGACAATGGAGGAACTTCTGGGAACGCGGATGCCGGAGCAGGAGGAGGAACTGCCCCTGTATGTCCTTTCCACTGCATCGAGAAATTATGGAGCCTACTGGATCACGGACCGGGAGGTCATGGGCAGGATCGCCGAACAGCTTGGCGGGGATTTTTTTGTGCTGCCCAGTTCTGTCCATGAATGTCTGATCCTTCCTGCAGATGAGGGGGTTGACGAGAGATATCTGCTGAAGATGGTTCGTGAGATCAACGCAGATCAGGTTTCCCCGGAAGAACTTCTGGCGGATACAGTATACCGTTTTCGTCAAAAGACGCGGGATCTGTACGTTGCTGCCGATTGACATTCGCCAAAAAGCGTGCTATTATACCGTTTGATTGGCTGTGATCGCAGGCTGACCGACGGATACGCCGGGAATGGCGGGACAGCAATCGGACTGCATCTGTAGCTCAGGGGATAGAGCAGCGGTTTCCGGTACCGCGTGGCGGGGGTTCGAATCCCTCCAGATGCGTTTTTTGTTTTGCGGAAGATTCCGTTGTAATATGAGGGGGAGCCGTCCGGATCCGTTCTCCGGAGGGCGGATACTGTAATGCGGGGGAAGAAACTATGCTGGACGATATTAGAGAGTGGATATCCGATAATCTCAGATACATCCTTCTGGGCCTGGCTGCTCTGCTGATCATTCTCATGATCATTTTCGCAGTTCGCCTGATCACAGGTTCCAGAGGAAAAAATGAAAAGGACAATCCGGTGAACGCGGGCAATGATACCGATCCGAAACAGGAGGAGGTTGTGGCCGTGGAGGAAGAGCCGCAGACCGACGGCGTTGTTCTTTCGGAAGAGGAACCGGCGGCCAGCTCCCTGGTAAAGGATGATGCGGCCGTACTGACACTGGTACGTGATTATTACACAGCCCGTGCAGGCAAGGATATCACAGCTTTATCCAGAATTGTAACGCCCTGGGACAGCGCAGCGCAGGACGATGTGCTGAACAATGAACTGATCGAGAGCTACAACGATATCTCCACCTGGTCCAAAGAGGGACTGGAGGAAGGCTCTTATGTCGTATATACCAGCTTCAAGGCGAAGATCCCGGAGTTTGAGACACTGGTTCCCAGTCTTCGGATGCAGTATCTCCTCACAGAAGACGGCTCCCTGAAGATTTTTGCGGATTATCATTCCGATCCCCAGATCGCCGAGTATGTGACGAAGGTTACCAATGAGGCGGATGTACAGCAGCTTCTGCAGCAGGTGAATGATGAATATGCGAGCGCGCTGAATTCCGATCCGGATCTGGCTGCGTATCTCTCCAGCCTGACGGCGGACGCACAGGCGGCGGAAGAGGCGGATGAGGATACCACTGCGGCAGCGGGCGCAGGAGAAGAGCGGACGGCGCTGTACGGGCTGAACATTCGTGAACAGACCAGCACGGAGTCCAATATTCTCGGAAGCGTTCCTGCGAACGCACAGGTCAAGGTGCTTCAGGATGTCGAAGACGGATGGAGCAGGATTTCCTACGATCCGGGCGGAGGAGAAATCATCGGATATGTCCGTACGGAATATCTTTCCTGAATTTGACAAGAGATGAAATGAGAGGGGATGGCTGTTGAGGCCGTCCCTTCTTTATATGCTTCGCGGCGCTTATGTTGCACGGGCGCTTATGCTTCGCGGTGCGCGTGGTTCGCGGCAGCTATGCTTCGCGGCGGCTATGCTTCGCGGTATGCGCGTTTCGCGGCAGCTATGCTTCGCGGTACGCGCGCTTCGCGGCAGCTATGCTTCGCGGCAGCTATGCTCCGCGGCAGCTATGCTTCGCAGCGGCTATACTTTGCGGTGTGCACGCTTCGCGGCACATATGCTTTGGGGTGCCTATGCTTTCGGTGCGCATGGTTTACTGCGCCTATGCGGCACGACGCCGCGTGAGCGCGGCTGTCCACTGCATCCCTAAAGGACAGGGAGAATCGGAGACAGATATGGAAAAGAAAACACAAAATCCCCCGGAGGGTGTGAGAATCAATCTTTTTCTTTCAAAAGCAGGGGTCTGTTCGAGAAGAGAGGCGGACCGGCTGATTGAAAGCGGCAGAGTCCGGATCGACGGAATTCCGGCGAAGAGCGGCATGCGTGTCCAGGACGGGCAGGAAGTGACACTGGACGGAAAGAGTGTCCGGCCGGAGCGGGAGGATGTGATTCTGGCTGTGAACAAGCCGGTGGGTTATGTCTGTACGACTGACCGGAAATGGGGAGACCCGCTGATCGGGGATCTGGTGAAATGGCCAGGCAGAGTCTTCCCTGCAGGAAGACTGGATAAGGATTCCGAGGGGTTGATTTTGATGACAAATCAGGGAGAACTGGCGCACCGGATGATGAAAGCGTCCTTCGGGCATGAGAAGGAATATGTGGTGACCATTGACCGCCCTGTGACGGAAACGTTTCTCGATGCTATGGGCCGGGGCGTATTTCTAAAGGAACTGGGCATCCGCACGCGGCCTTGTGTCGTGCGAAAGAGCGGCCCGTTTGAGTTTCATATTATTCTGACGCAGGGGTTGAACCGCCAGATCCGCAGAATGTGCCGCGAGAATGGCTGCAGGGTGAAAAAACTGGTCCGGATCCGGATCATGAATGTCTGGCTTGGAGATCTGAAGGAGGGAAGTTTTCGGGAACTTTCCGCTCGGGAGAAGCGTGAGCTGCTTCTGGCGTGCGGGATGCGGGACGGTTGATGTGAATTAAGGCGGAGCGTGTCGCGTGCCGGTGCGAGTCGTGTGCCGATGCGTGTAGTGTGCCGACGTGTGTAGTGTGCCGACGTGTGTAGTGTGCCGGCGCGAGGTATGATGTCTGTTTATTGAATGTGCGGGTTCATGCCTTGCAACGCCGGATATTTTGAAGAGTGCCGTCTGTGGAAGCGAAGTGGGCGGGCAAAACTTGCGAGAAAGCGGGTTTTGTCCGCTTGTTTCGCGCTCTCTGGCGGACAGGACTTGCGAGAAAGCGGGTTTTGTCCGCTTGTTTCGCGCTCTCTGGCGGACAGGACTTCCGAGAAAGCGGGTTTTGTCCGCTTGTTTCGCTCTCTGGCGGACAGGACTTCCGAGAAAGCGGGTTTTGTCTGCCCGTTTAGCATTCTTTGGCGGACAGGACTTACGAAAAAGCAGATTAAGTCTGCCAGGAAAAATGAAGCGGGCGGACAGGATCAGATGAAACGGAAGATCGGTCCGCCCAGAAGCATGAAGCGGGCGGACAGGATGAGGTTAAACAGAAGAACAGTCCGCCCGGAAAAGCGAGATAAGCGGACAAGATCAAACGAAAAGGAATGTCAGTCCGCCGGGAAGCATGAAGCGGGCGGACAGGATCAGATGAAACGGAAGATCGGTCCGCCCAGAACCAAGAAGCGGACGGGAAGGTCAGTCCGCCGAGGAATGTAAGCTGGGAGACACAGAACCGTCCCCTGTCTCCCCTGCCTCCGTTTGGCTGGCTTGAATTGTTTGAATTTGCAGCCGTTTTTTCACAGGCTGTTAGATCCCATCCCCGCTGTCGAGGATAATGGTGAAGGGGCCGTCTGCTTCGAGCTCGATGTCCATGTGTGCTCCAAATTTTCCCTGCTGGACGGAAGGGACCAGTTTTGCTGTCTCTGCCAGTATATATTCGTAGAGTTCTCTGGCATGGTCGGCGGATCCGGCCCGGGTAAACGAGGGACGGTAGCCTTTCCTGCAGTCTGCATAGAGGGTAAACTGGGACACCATCAGGACTTCTCCGCCAACGTCCGCCAACGAGAGATTGGTCTTTCCCTGGCTGTCGGCAAAAATCCGCAGGCCTGCCATCTTACGGACC
This sequence comes from uncultured Lachnospiraceae bacterium, assembly GCA_902767335.1. GTDB lineage: Bacteria > Bacillota > Clostridia > Lachnospirales > Lachnospiraceae > Merdiplasma. The sequence continues at coordinate 19,550 of CACXHD010000197.1, read as the reverse complement.
AGCCGGTCCGCCGCGGCGGTGTCATCCTCTGCGCAGACACCCACCAGTACGTAAAAACCTTTTCCAATCTGCCCGGTTATCTCACCGTCGGCAGTCACTTTTGCATGATGGACTCGTTGTATCACAAATCGCATAATTGTTTCTCCATTTAGATTTTTCTGTTTCCTTATGTTTCAACCAGTTCGACCAAGGGCCTGCCAGTTCGACCAAGGGCCTGCCAGTTCGACCAAGGGCCAGCCAGTTCAACCAAGAGGTTGCCAGTTCAAGCCAGGGCCAGCCAGTTCAACCAGGGGACTGCCAGCTTAATCAAGGACTTAAAAATTCAGCGAACGAAAAAGAAATCTTTTTTTGCTCGTTTGCTGCGCTGGATTTGTGCGGCGAAAGCTGCGTACATTTCAGCGCTCTGAATACAGGGAAGCCAGGTCCACAACGGATTTAATGTGACTGCTCCCCTGTCATCTGCAGCAGCTGTGCTTCATCGATCACCCGGATTCCCAGCTCCTGCGCCTTTGTCAGTTTGCTGCCGGCAGCTTCGCCTGCCACGACAAGGCTGGTTTTCTTTGAGACGCTCCCGGCTGTTTTCCCGCCGTGGCGACGGATCAGTTCTTCGGCTTCCTTCCGGCCCAGGGTCGGCAGAGTTCCGGTGACGACAACGGTCATTCCGGAAAGCTCCGAGGAGACCTGTGCGGACTGGGGCATTTTCATGTTGACGCCGAGCGCGTCCATCTTTGCCAGAAGGGCAAGGTTTTCTTCCTCATGGAAGAAGCGGAAGAGGTCTTTGGCGGTGGTTTCTCCGATGTCCGGAACTTTGAGGAAATCTTCTTCGCTCTGCTGCGTCAGAGCCCAGATGTCCGGGAAGTGGTTCATCAGCTCCCGGGCGGTGGAAAGTCCGACATTCCGGATGCCCAGACCGGTCAGGAGGCGAACCGGATCGTTTGCTTTTGATTTCTCGATCTGTTCCAGCAGCTTGTCCGTATTCTTTTCCCTGCCGACAATGCCCTTTTCGATCAGCTCGTCACGGTGTTCATGAAGCGTGTAGATGTCCGCATAGTTTTTCAGGTAACCGCCGTCGGTCAGCGCCGCGGTCAGCGTATCCCCCAGGCCGCCAATGTTCATGGCGTCTCGTGAGGCGAAATAGGCAATCGAGCGGACGACCTGTGCCGGACACGACGGGTTCGGACAGCGGATGTCTGCCGTATCCTCCTCGCGCACAAGGATATGTCCGCAGACCGGACAGGTTTCCGGAGCCTGGAAGACGACCTCCGGTTCCTGTACGCATCCGTTCAGTCGGGGAATGATTTCGCCGCTCTTAAACAGGCGGTACCGGCCGCCGACTCCGATGGTCATCTGGTTGATGTAATCCTGGTTGTGCAGGGTCGCCCTGGATACACGGGTGCCGCACAGGAGCGCCTCCCGGCCGGTTTCCGAATCATGGAACAGGCCGGTGAAAGAGAGCTTTCCGGTTCGGCCGACTGCGACTTCGATTTCATCCATCGTCACAATGCGCTCTTCCGGAGGATATTTGTAGGCGATGTGCCCCGGGCTGTACTTGCTGGCGCCGCCGAATTCCTCCCGCCAGGGCGTGTGGTCGATCTTGACGACCGCACCGTCGATATCAAAGGGGAGATCCTGGCGCATGGCTCCGATTTCCCGGATTGTTTCCAGAATTTTTGAAGGATCCGAGCATGCCCAGTGGCGCACCACCGGCACTCCCGCACGCGCCAGCTCGTCCAGAGCCTGTACATGACTCTCCCAGACCGCCGGCCGCGCCTCCTGAACATTGAAAAACAGGATGCGCAGACCCCGCTCCTTCACAACAGAGGAATCCAGCTGGCGCAGGGTGCCGGCGGCCAGATTGCGCGGATTTGCAGCGGTTTTTTTGCCGAGCGCCTCCTGCTGGTCATTGAACCGTTCGAACGCTTCCCGGGTCATATAGACCTCGCCGCGCAGTTCCAGATAATCCAGGGGGAGATCCAGCGTCTGGGGGACATCCGGGATCACCCGCGCGTTGGCGGTCACATCCTCGCCGATCCGGCCGTCCCCGCGGGTTTCCGCCATGGTCAGGGCCAGAATCCCGTCCGGACCTTTTTCATAACGCACCGACATGCTCAGCCCGTCGATCTTGGTCTCCACAGAGAAGACACATCCCGGGTGCCGCTGCTGAACGGCGCTGACCCATTCGGTCACAGCCTCCTCGCTGAACACATCCTCGATCGACAGCATTGGGACATTATGGGTAACCTTCACGCCGGCCTCCCGCCGCGCCGTGCCGCCGATCTTCTGGGTCGGGGAAGCGGCGGAAACCCATTCCGGATGCTCCTTTTCCGCTGCCTTCAGAGACTGCATGAGAAGGTCATACTCATAATCGGAGATCTCCGGCTCATTGTCGTCGTAATAGCGCTTCATATGATAATCGATCTGTTTTTTCAGCGAATTATATTCTCGTTTTGTCATTCGTCATTTCCTTTCTCTGTTTCACGAACAGCAGCAGCAAAAACAGCAGGCCGCGGATGGTCAGGTCCAGCGCCATGGCGATCCAGACGCCCCGCAGGCCGATCCGCGGAGCGAGGTATCCGGCCAGCGTCAGGCGGACTGCCCACATACAGAACAGATTGAGAAAGCTGGGAAACAGGGTCTCCCCCATGCCCCGCAGGACGCCGTTGGTGACGATGGATGCCGCGAACATCGGCTCCGCGAAGGCTTCAATCCGAAGAATGCGGGTGCCCAGCCGGATGATATCCGGGTTGGGGGAAAGAAAGCCGATCATCGCGGGCGCAAAGAGATACATCAGAACGCCGGAGAGGGACATGACCGCCATGCCCAGAAACACGGACAGCCATGAAAGGCGTCGCGTCAGATGCTTCCTGCCCGCGCCGGTGCTCTGGCCGATCAGTGTGGTCGCTGCCGCTGCGATGCCGTAGCCCGGCATGTAGCACAGACTCTCCGCCGTGACGGCGAAGGAATTGGCCGCCAGCGCGATATTGCCCAGCGGCGATACAATCCGGGTCGATACGACCTGCGCGCCGCCGGTCACCATGGATTCAAAGGCAACCGGGATGGCAAGGCGGACGGCAAGAGAAAGCTCTGAACCTGACATCCATCCGCGCTCGTTGCGCCGCAGACGCATTTTCTCCGAGACAAACAGCAGAAAATACAGGATCCCTCCCGCGCAGACCAGCTGGGCGAGCGCCGTTCCGAGCGCCGCGCCGGCAACGCCGAGTCCCGCACCGGGCAGATACAGATTGAGTACCGGGATCCGCAGGGTCCCGGACGGAAAGATCAGCAGTGCGTTGAAGATCACATCCAGCAGACACATCAGCGTATTCATGACCCCGGGCACGCGCATTTCCCCGCTGCACTGCAGCATGCCGCCGGCTGTATAGCGGGTCTGGAGCGCAGGGAGCGAGAGGGCATAGACGAGGAAATAAGCAGAGGCATCTTTCCGGATTGAGGCATCTGCGCCGAGCCAGACCGGAAGATACGGGCTGATCAGAGCGCAGAACAGGCCGATCAGGGAGCTGAATGCCAGCACGCCAAACAGGCCGTGCCGCATAATCGTGCGGGCGGCCTCATCGCGCTTTGCCCCGATGCGCTGGGCGATCAGGACCGTAAAGCCGGTTCCTGCGGCGGAACAGATCCCGCCGGTCAGCCATGTGGTCGAAGAGACCAGGCCAATGGCGGCAGACTGTTCGGGACCGAGCCGGCCGACCATGGAAGCATCAATGTACTGCATGACCACAGAGGAAAGCATGGCGAGTATGGCAGGGATGCTCAGAGATACGGTCAGAGACAGGGCCTGGAGCATCGTCAGCTTTTCACCGCTGCGGACAGCTTCAAGAGAAACGTTGGTTGTTTTTGTTTTCATATTTTCAAAGTATATTCCTTTTACACCTTTTGTATAAGCATTGATTTTCTGGCGGCAGTATGTTATAATCTTTCAGAATTTTGCCTGACATGTATGATTTTTTCGGTATGGGGATCGGAAAATCGAAGGCCGTTGGCAACATTTCCGAAAGGGGCGGAATGATTGTTATGCATAAAAAAATGCTGCCTTGGCTGGTGACCTTTTCACTGGCTGCAGGTATGAGTTTACAGGCTGTCGGAGAAGAAGCGGCAGAAATAGATGTTTCGATGATGGACGCGTCACTGGATGCAGGCGGCGATGACGGCGGAAGCTCCGCCGAGGAGCAGCAGCTTCAGGAGGAAGCGCAGCTTGTCCAGGAAATGGAAGCTGTGGAACGCGAAGCAGAGGAACAGGTGAAGGAACTCGAGGTGATCGACGAAGTCCTGAACGACGAGACCATGCTTGAGGAGGAAGAACTGATTTCCGAAAAAACGCTGGAGAGCGAAAGCGAGATCAAGGTTTCCTCACAGGTAGTGTATCATGATCTCGTTCAGACAGAGACGCAGACGCTTGCCGCCGGTGCCGGCGGTGCGGCGACCGTATCGGATGGAGGCCTGGGGGAGCTGTATATTGCAGTGCACGGATATCCGGTCGGAGATCTCTCGAAAAATGAAAAGAAGATTTATCAGTTTCTGAGGAACAAGCTTGGTCTGAACAAGGCTGCGGCGAGCGGCGTTCTCGCCAATATGTATTTCGAGTCCAGCTTTTCCACAGTGGCAATCGGCGACGGTGGTACGAGCCTCGGCCTGTGCCAGTGGCATGCCGGCCGGTGCAGATCCCTGATGGGATGGTGCAACGCCCACAGCATGGATTACCGGAGCCTTGACGGCCAGCTGAATTATCTGAAATATGAGCTGGAAAACGGATACTACAATGTCCTGGGATATCTGTACGGAGTACCGGACACCGCCGACGGCGCATATCATGCCGGATATTATTTCTGCATGTATTTCGAGTCACCGGACAGCGTCCAGACCCGGTCGGATGCAAGAGGCACTTATGCAAAAAGTACCTACTACCCGTCGGATCTTGACAAGTATCTCGTGAGCACCGACGGAAGCGCCGTCACCAACACCGGTGCAAGCTCCGGCAGCGCCGCCGGGAAGGCTGGAACGCAGACGACGCCGGTACAGGAAGAAAAGACCGTATCCAAGATCAAAGCTTCCGACGGCAGCGTGATCAGCATTTCCACAAAGACATCGGTGGTCGGCGAGGATGTGCCGGCAGACAGCGTGGCCGATTCGGGCGTCACGAAGCTGACAGGCTCCGCTCTGACGGAAACCGGAACGGGAACTGCAGGAGGGTTGGAGACGGCAGTCGGAACAGGAAATGCAGGCGAGCCGGAGACGGCAGTCGGAACAGGGACTGCAGGCGGCACGGAGACGGAAACCGAGACAGAAACAGAAACCGAAGTACGCGAGACCAGAAGGGATATCCGGCTCGAACGAGTGAAGGACGCTTATTAAGTTAAGTAGGCTAAGGAGACAGGGGACGGTTCTGTGTCTCCTTTTGGAGCACAGAAGGAGACACAGAACCGTCCCCTGTCTCCTCCAGGTAAGAGTAAGATGCTGAAACAGATTTCTATTTTTGCAGAGAACAAGCGCGGGCAGATGCGTAGGATCACGCAGGTCCTGCTGGAGCATGAGGTCAATATCCTCGGCTCCGTAACAAATGACAGCGCGGAATACGGGATGATCCGCATGGTGGTATCCGACCCGGAGGAAGCGCTCCAGGCCCTGACAGACAGCGGCTATATCTGCAGGCTGACAGATGTCATCGGGGTGGAAGTAAACGATGAGGTGGGTAACCTCAACAAACTGCTCACCACACTTTATAACAGCAATATCAATGTCAACTATATTTATCTTTCCTTCAACCGGCACTCCGGGAAGCCGATCATGGTGCTTCATACGGACGACTGCTATGAAGTTGAGGAATGCCTGATGGGGAACGGGTACGATGTGGTGTGACGCGGTTCAGGAATTGATTGAAATTGATTTATATGGGCGGGCTCCGGAGCGATCCGGGGTCCGTTTTTTGGCGAAGATACGTCCCCCAGTGTCCCCGAATCACTCCGGTTGACACGAAGCGCGTATCACTGCTACAATAGGAAATTGTCTGCACCGGGGACGGATCCGTGAGCAGCAGGCCAACCTGAAGACGAATACGATGGAGGATCATCAGTGGGCAATACGGCAGAAGAGATCAGAAAACGAAGAACATTTGCGATCATTTCCCATCCGGACGCGGGCAAGACGACGCTGACGGAGAAGTTCCTGCTTTACGGGGGAGCAATCAATCTGGCCGGATCTGTGAAAGGGAAGGCCACGGCAAGGCATGCGGTTTCGGACTGGATGGAGATCGAAAAGGAAAGAGGTATCTCGGTCACGTCCTCTGTGCTTCAGTTTTCCTATAACGGCTACTGCATCAATATCCTGGACACGCCGGGCCATCAGGACTTTTCGGAGGATACGTACCGGACGCTGATGGCGGCCGATTCCGCGGTGATGGTCATCGATGCTTCGAAAGGCGTGGAGGCGCAGACGAGAAAACTGTTTAAGGTCTGTGTGATGCGCCGGATTCCGATTTTCACGTTTATCAACAAGCTGGACCGGGACGCGAACGATACATTCGAGCTGCTGGATGAGATCGAACAGGAGCTGGGGATCGCGACCTGCCCGATGAACTGGCCGATCGGGTCCGGAAAGCGCTTTAAGGGCGTCTATGACCGGCGCGACCGCCAGGTGATTACCTATTCCGACACGCAGAAAGGTACCCGGGAGGGTGTATCGACGGCGTATGAAATCGACGACGAGCAGCTGGTTTCCTTTATCGGGGAGAGCGCGCATCAGCAGCTGACCGATGAGATTGAACTGCTGGACGGGGCGTCCGCGGAATTTGACCTGGAGGAGGTCCGGGCCGGAAGACTCTCGCCCGTATTCTTCGGATCCGCACTGACGAACTTCGGCGTCGAGATGTTTTTGAAATATTTCCTGGAGATGACTACGTCGCCGCTTCCCAGAAAAGCGGACTGCGGGCTGATCGACCCCTTTGCGGAAGATTTCTCCGCGTTTGTCTTCAAGATCCAGGCGAACATGAACAAAGCCCACCGCGACCGGATCGCATTTATGCGCATCTGCTCCGGGCGGTTTGATGCGGGGATGGAAGTCTACCATGTCCAGGGAGACCACAGACAGAGGCTTTCGCAGCCCCAGCAGATGATGGCGCAGGACCGGCATATTGTACAGGAAGCCTACGCGGGCGATATCATCGGCGTATTCGATCCGGGCATCTTCTCGATCGGAGATACGCTTTGCATGCCGGGAAAGAAATTTGAATTCGAGGGGATTCCGACCTTCGCACCGGAGCATTTCGCGCGGGTACGGCAGGTCGACACCATGAAACGGAAGCAGTTCGTCAAGGGCATCAATCAGATCGCACAGGAAGGCGCGATCCAGATTTTTCAGGAACTGTCCGCCGGTATGGAGGAAATTATCGTCGGCGTCGTCGGCGTACTGCAGTTTGATGTACTCCGGTACCGGCTGAACAACGAGTATAATGTCGAAATCATCCTGGAGAATCTTCCCTACGAGCATATCCGCTGGATTGAGAATACGGACATCGATCTGTCCAGGCTCGTCGGAACCTCCGACATGAAAAAGATTATGGACCTCAAGGGTCGGCCGCTGCTTCTGTTTGTCAACAGCTGGTCGGTGGGCATGGTGCTCGAACGCAATCCCGGCCTGCAGCTGTCCGAGTTCGGAAGAAACTGATTACAGGAATTTCCGGCTGTCCGGGTTCGGAAGAAACTGATTGCAGGGATTTCCGGCTGTCCGGGTTCGGAAGAAACTGATTGCAGGGATTTCCGGCTGTCCGAGTTCGGAAGAAACTGATTGCAGGGATTTCCGGCTGTCCGGGTTCGGAAGAAACTGACTGCGAGCTTTCTCGGGTTCGGCCTGCAGCTGCCCGAGTTCGGAAGAAACTGATTGCAAGCTTTTTCGGATATGTTATAATAGGGGTCAGAATTGCGAAGCACGGCTTCATTCTACAGATATGGAGGACGGAACATGGCAAATGAGAGTACACACACCAGTACCATTGAACTGGATGGCGATATCGGGGAAGTAAAGATTGCGGATGAGGTGATCGCGATTATCGCGGGACTGGCCGCTTCGGAAGTAAAGGGCGTCGCCTCCATGGCAGGGAATGCCACGAGAGACCTGATCGAAAAGCTCGGCGTGCGCACCCTCAGCAAGGGTGTGAAGGTTACGGTCGAGGACCGGAAAATCCTGGTGGATATCAATGTAAATCTGCGATACGGCTACAATGTGCCGGAGACCAGTTCCGAGATCCAGGAGAAGGTGAAGACAACGGTTGAGACAATGACCGGCATGGAAGTGACCGGCGTCAATATCAAGATTGTCAATGTCGTCATGGACAACGAGAAATAAGATTTTTTACATGGCCGCCTCGAAACCATATCAGGCAAACGATCGAACCTGGGGTTTTGGGCGGCTTTGATGATAAGGAGCGCTTTTATGACAAGAAGAGAGATCCGGGAACATATCCTGCGCCTGGTTTTTAATCTGACGTCACGCAGACCGGAGGAGAAGGAAGAACAGACGGAGCTGTACTTCAGCCAGATGCCCGATGAGGAGATCACCAATCCTCCTCTCTTTGCGTCGCCGCAGGAGAAAGAATACATCTGCCAAAAGGCGGAGAAGATTATCGAGATGGTTCCGCAGATCGATGAGGCTTTAAACGGTGCGGCCAAAGGATGGACGACCAGACGAATGGGAAGAACGGATCTGGCGATCCTTCGCCTTGCGGTCTATGAGATGCTCTATGATGACGAGATCCCGGTGGGGGTCGCCATCAATGAAGCCATCGAGCTGGCGAAACAGTATTGTGACGATGAAGCGGCGACGTTTGTCAATGGAATTCTTGCGGTTCTTGTTCCGGGAGAGAAACAATAATGGGAAGCGTCTATTCGGTCAGTCAGATGAATTCCTACATTCAGGCGATGTTTGCACAGGATTATCTGCTGAGCCGCGTATCTGTCCGGGGGGAGATTTCAAACTGCAAGTATCACACCTCCGGGCATATTTATTTTACGCTGAAGGATGAATCCGCGGCGATCGCCTGTATCCTTTTCGCGGGGCAGCGGAAGAATCTCCGCTTCCGTCTGTCGGACGGGATGCGGACCATTGTTTCGGGCAGGATCGGCGTCTACGAGCGCGGCGGGACGTACCAGCTGTATGCGAATGACATCCGTCCGGACGGGATCGGGGCCCTGTATGAACGTTACGAGGCGCTGAAAAAGGAACTGGAAGAGAGCGGGATGTTTGACCCGCTCTATAAGAAGCCGATCCCCCGCTACATCAATACGCTGGGGGTTGTCACGGCGCCGACCGGCGCTGCCGTGCGGGATATCATACAGATCGCAAAACGCCGGCATCCCGGAATACAGATCATCCTGTACCCGGCGAAGGTCCAGGGTGAAGGCGCGGCGCAGAGCATCGCGAACGGGATCCGGGTTCTGGACGAAGCCGGCGTCGATGTCATCATTGCCGGCCGGGGCGGCGGATCGATCGAAGACCTCTGGGCATTTAACGAGGAGATCACGGCAAATGCCTTTTTTGCGTGCAGTGTTCCGATCATTTCGGCGGTCGGACATGAAACGGATACGGTCATCACGGATTATGTCGCCGACCTGCGGGCGCCGACACCCTCCGCCGCGGCGGAACTGGCGGTGACGGATATGAATGCGGCAGCCGAACAATTAAAGGAACAGGCTGCCCGCCTGAACGATGCGATGCTGCGGCAGATCCGGGAGAGCAGAAGGGAACTGGAAAAGCGGCAGATAAAGCTGTCGATGGGCTCTCCTTCGAACCGGCTGAACCAGATGCGGATGCTGCTTGAGGAGAAATCCCAGCGTCTGGACACTGCCATGAAGCAGGCGTTGGCACTGAGCCGCGCCAGACTGCGGCTGTCCGGCGAGCGGCTCGCCGCCCTGTCCCCGACGGAGCGGCTTTCCGCGGGGATGGCAATGGTACAGGGGGAAAACGGGAAAATCGTTACTTCCGTCCGCAGCCTTACTGCGGGGGAAAAGGTGATGATCATGTTTGCGGACGGCAGCGCCAACGCGCAGATTCTGGAGTGCTCCCCGACTAGGCTTAGCAGAGTGGATGAGTTGACCGGCCGACCGGGCTGAGCTGTCTGAACGGGTTGATCTGCCGACCGAGCTGTGCGGTTGAGCGGTATGAACGAGTTGACTGGGCGAACAGGCTGAGCGGGGAGAGCGGGATGCACGAGTTGACCGGGCGAACAGGCTGAGCGGGGAGAGCGGGATGCACGAGTTGACCGGATAACCGGGGTGACCAAGTTAACCGGGCGATCGGACTGAACGGGCCGACCGAGCGGGCTGAACAGGCTGAGCGGTATGAACGAGTGGGCTGGACTGACCGGGCTGAACGGGTTGAACGGAAGGAAAACGTATGACGGAAACGAAAGCGGAAAAAGAGGACATGACGCTGGAGGAAGCGTTTGAAGCGCTGGACCAGACGATTGCGAAGATGCAGGGCAGCTCGGTTTCTCTGGAGGAATCCTTTGCCTCCTATGAGGAGGGAATGAAGCTTCTGAAGCTCTGTACGCAGAAGATTGACCTGATTGAAAAGAAAGTGACCGAACTGAGCGGAGAAGGGGAAAATGGTGAGTTTTTCTGAGAAAATGGCCGGGTATACGAAATTTGCGGATAACGTGATCCGGCAGTATCTTCCGGAGGAGACGGGAGAGGCGAAGCATCTGATGGAAGCGATGAACTACAGCATGCTCTCCGGCGGCAAACGGCTCCGCCCGGTGCTGATGCTGCTCGCCTGCCGGATGTTCGGCGGCGATGAGCGGGAGGCATATCCGTTCATGGCGGCCATCGAAATGATTCACACGCACTCGCTGGTGTTCGATGATCTGCCGGCGCTGGACAATGATGACTACCGCAGGGGAAAGAAAACGACCCATGTGGTGTATGGGGAATCCGCTGCGATACTGGCCGGGGACGGTCTGCTCAATCTGGCGGCGGAGACGATCCTCGATGCGGTGATGGCGAAGGATGCCGTGAAAGATGGCGCAGCGGATGCGGTGAAAGCTGCTGCAGCGGATGCCATAAAGGCTGCCGCAGGGAATGCGGTGAAAGCTGCTGCAGCGGATGCCATAAAGGCTGCCGCAGGGAATGCGGTGAAAGCTGCTGCAGCGGATGCCATAAACGGCGCCGTTGGCGATGCGGAGCGGATGATGAGAAGAGTGCGCGCAGGATCGATCCTGATGCACAAGGCCGGGATCCATGGGATGATCGGTGGACAGTCGGTGGATGTTGAGATGGAAGGAAAGCCGCTAAACAGGGAGCAGCTGGACTTCATTTACCGTCTGAAAACCGGCGCACTGCTGGAAGCGCCCCTGATGATCGGCGCGCTGCTGGCCGGAGCTTCGAAGGAGCAGATCGACCGGATGGAGCAGATCGGCTCCCTGATCGGCATGGCATTCCAGATCCGGGATGATATTCTGGATCTGACCGGGGACGAAAAGAAACTCGGAAAACCGCTGCTCAGCGATCAGAAGAATGCAAAGACAACCCTGGTCAGCCTCTTCGGCCTGAAGGCGGCAAACCGGGAAGTGGCCGCCATGACGGAGAAAGCGCTGGGGCTGCTGGTGAAATCCGATCAGGAAGCCAGACGGCAATGCAGACAGGAATCCGGGCTGCACCCGGCGCAGGGGTCCGGGCAGGCATCCGGAGGAGAGAAGGCGCAGGGATCCGGGCTGCATCCGGCGCAGGGGTCCGGGCAGGCATCCGGAGGAGAGAAGACGCAGGAATCCGGGCTGCACCCGGCGCAGGGGTCCGGGCAGGCATCCGGAGGAGATAATGCACAGGTATCCGCGCAGGCGGCTTCGGACCTGCGGGAACTGCTGCTGGGGCTTGTGTCGAGGGAGTATTAACCGGGGAGCAGCCTGGCGGAGCGTATTTCGAAAAGGTACATACGTGATTGCCCCGGGCCGGGAAGCGACTGACAGGGAAAGATACTGCAGGAAACGGCCCCGGGCCGGGAAGCGACGGACAGTGGTATGAAACTGCAGGGAACGGCCCAGGACCGGGAAGCGACTGACAGGGAATGATCCTGCAGAGAACGGCCCCGGGCAGGGAAACAACGAGCATGGAATCGACCGGGCAGGAGGATGACATGGTACTGGAAAAAATACAGAAGACGGGGGACGTCCGCAGTCTGGACAAGAAGGAGCTCCAGGATCTGGCGGATGAAATCCGGGAATTTCTGATTGACAATATCAGCAGAAACGGCGGCCATCTCGGGTCAAACCTGGGCGTGGTGGAGCTGACCATTGCCCTGCATCTGGTCTTCGACCCGGCGACGGACCGGATCATCTGGGACGTCGGCCATCAGTGTTATACTCATAAGATCCTGACCGGCCGAAAAGACGGTTTCGAGAATCTGCGCAAATTCGGTGGAATGAGCGGCTTCCCGAAGCGGGGAGAAAGCGAATGCGACAGCTTCGATACGGGGCACAGCTCTACGTCGATTTCGGCGGGGCTGGGTTACGTCGCGGCCAGAGACCTGAGCGGAGAGGATTACTCCGTCATCAGTGTCATCGGCGACGGTGCGCTGACCGGCGGCATGGCCTATGAGGCGCTGAACAACGCGGCCCGGCTGCACACCAATTTCATCATTGTGCTCAATGACAACGAGATGTCCATCGCCGAGAATGTCGGGGGCCTGTCGTCCTACCTGAGCTCGGTGCGTACGGCGGAGCCTTATCTGGAGATCAAAAGCGGTGTTGAGGACGCGCTGAACAAGATCCCGGTCTACGGGACCCGGATGATTGCTTCGATCCGGAATACAAAGAATGGAATCAAACAGATCTTTGTACCGGGCATGCTGTTTGAAAACCTGGGCATCAAATATCTGGGGCCGGTGGACGGCCACAATATTTCCAAGATGACAAAGATCTTCCGGGAAGCCAGGAAGGTTCCGGGGCCGGTGGTGGTACATGTCAACACCATCAAGGGAAAGGGGTACGGGCCCGCGCTGCGCAATCCCTCCCGTTTCCATGGCGCGGAACCCTTCGATGTGGAGACCGGCGTGCCGAAAAACCGGCACCAGGCGAGCTACGCGAATGTCTTTTCCACCGTCATGTGCAAGCTGGGGAAGACGGAGCCGAAGCTTTGTGCCGTCACGGCGGCGATGCCGGACGGGACCGGCCTGAAGCGCTTCCGGAATATGTATCCGGATCGCTTCTTCGATGTCGGCATTGCGGAGGAGCATGCGGTTACCTTTGCCGCAGGACTGGCGCTGGGGGGAATGATCCCGGTGGTCGCCGTCTATTCTTCATTCCTGCAGCGGGCCTACGATCAGATGATCCATGATGTCTGCATGCAGAAGCTGCATGTCGTCTTCGCCCTGGACCGCGCGGGACTCGTGGGCAGCGACGGTGAGACGCATCACGGGACGTATGATCTCTCCTATCTGTCTTCGATTCCGGGGATGGCCGTGCTGGCGCCGAAGAACAAGTGGGAGCTGGCGGACATGCTTCGATGGGCCGTGGAACAGCATGACGGGCCGGCGGCCATCCGCTATCCGAGAGGAGAGGCCTGCGATCTGTTCCGCTCTCTGCGGGCGCCGATTGTGTACGGGAAGAGTGAGATCCTGTACGATGAGAAGGAGATCGCCCTGATTTTTGTGGGAAGCATGCTGGAGACGGCGGTCAAGGTGCGGGAATATCTGCGGGACATCGGATACAGCTGCAGCCTGATCAATGCGCGGTTTGTGCATCCGCTGGACGAGGAAATGCTCCTGCGGACGGTGAAGGATCACCGGCTGATTGTCACGATCGAGGAGAATGTCCGAAGCGGCGGGTTCGGCGATCATGTACTGGAATTTGTCAATGACATCGGGTGCGGCACTCGTGTGATCAATGCGGCGCTCCCGGATGAGTTTATCGGCCACGGTTCGGTGGAGATCCTCCGGAAGGAATGTCTGCTGGATCCGGAGAGCATCTGCAGAAGAATCGTTGCGGAATACGCAGGAATGGAACAGGATGAGTAAAACAAAGGAACGTCTGGATGTATTGCTGACCGGGCGGGGGCTGGCTGCGTCCCGGGAAAAGGCGAAAGCGGTCATCATGGCGGGGCAGGTATATGTAAACGGCCAGAAGGAAGATAAGGCCGGCAGCATGTTTGACCCGGAATGCGAGATTGAGGTCCGGGGCAGCACGCTTCCCTATGTCAGCCGCGGCGGCCTGAAGCTGGAAAAGGCTCTCAAGGTATTTCCGATCCGCCCGGAAGGCCGGGTCTGCCTGGATGTGGGCGCTTCCACCGGCGGTTTTACGGACTGCATGCTGCAGAACGGGGCGGTGAAGGTCTATGCCGTGGACGTCGGCCGGGGGCAGCTGGACTGGCGGCTTCGGGAGGATCCCCGGGTCGTCTGCATGGAAAAAACCAACGTCCGGTATATGACGCCGGAGGATCTGCCGGAGAAGGTCTCCTTCGCGACCGCGGATGTTTCGTTTATCTCTCTTTCGAGAGTGCTCCCCGCGGTGCGCGCCCTGGTTACGGAGGATGCCGAGCTGGTCGTCCTGATTAAACCGCAGTTTGAGGCGGGCCGGGAGAAGGTCGGTAAAAAGGGAGTTGTCAGAGATCCGGCGGTCCACAGGGAAGTGATCCGGAATGTGATTACGTTCTCCCGCGAAGAGGGATACGTGGTGATGGGCCTCGACTACTCGCCGATCCGCGGTCCTGAGGGCAATATCGAGTATCTGCTCTGGCTGCGGCCGGCGGAGGCGGATGCAGAAAAGGCTGAAGAGCCTGATATGGTGAAGGCTGAAGAGGCTGATATGGAGAAGCCTGCAGAGGCTGATGCAGAGAAGGCTGCAGAGGCTGATGCAGAGAAGGCTGCAGAGGCTGATATGGAGAAAGCTGCGGAGGCTGATACGGAGAAGGCTACACAGACGGATATAGAGGAGGCTGAAGAGGCTGATGCAGAGAAGGCTGAGGAGCCAGATACGTTGAAGGCTGCAGAGGCTGACACAAAGAAGCCTGCGGAGACGGATGCGGAAAAGGATACAGAGAAGGACGCGGGATCGACGGGACTCGATGAGACAGAAATATCGAATGCTGTCGAAAGAATTGTGGCGGAGGCGCACCGGGAGCTGGACACATGAAAAATTTTCTGATTATATCAAACGGACAGAAGGATCCGGGGCATTCCTTTGCCCAGACCATACAGACCTGGCTGATTTCCCAGGGCTGCCGGGCGCTGATCACGGAGAATGAACCGGAAGATCCCTCGCAGCCGGGACGATGCCGCTACACGGATCCTAAGTCCCTGCCGGAGGGAACAGACTGTGTCCTGGTGCTCGGCGGGGACGGCACCCTGCTGCGGGCGGCCAGGGATCTGGTGGATACGTCTCTGCCGCTGCTGGGCATCAACATGGGGAAGCTGGGATACCTCGCACAGGTCGAGGCGCTGCGCTTCGACAATGCCCTCGGCCGGGTCATCCGGGACGAATGCGCGATCGAGGAGCGGATGATGCTGGAGGGGACGGTCTGCCGGGGACAGGATGAGATCCGGCGGGACATCGCGCTCAATGATATCGTCATCGGGCGATATGGTCATCTGCGGATCGTCGACTACAATATCTATGTGGACGACGCCTTCCTCTGCAGTTACCGTGCGGACGGGATCATCCTGTCGACGCCGACGGGATCCACGGGATACTCGCTTTCCGCCGGAGGGCCGATCGTCTCTCCTTCCGCGTCCATGATCCTGCTGACGCCGATCGCGCCGCATACACTGAATTCCCGGCCGGTGATCCTGCCGGACAATGTAAAAATCACGGTGGAACTTCCCAGAACCGGCGCCTCTTTGGAGGACGCCGCGGAAACGGTATTTGACGGGACCACCCAGACACTGATGCGTGCCGGAGACCGCGTAATCATACGGCGGTCCGGGCAGTCTACAAAACTGGTCAGGGTTTTGCATACCAGCTTTGTCGAGATACTTCGAAGAAAAATGAACTGAGGATATAAACATGAAGACAGAGAGACATGCAAAAATTATTGAATTGATCAGCCGATATGATATCGTGACCCAGGAGGAACTGGCGGATCACCTGATTCGCGAAGGGTTCTCGGTGACACAGGCAACCATCTCCAGAGACATCCGGGAGCTGAAGCTGACAAAAATCGCGACAAGCGGAGGAAAGCAGAAATATGCGCTGATGCACGACGGCTCCGAGGATATGAACGAGAAATATCTCCGGGTTCTCCGGGACGGATTCGTCTCCATGGATATGGCGCAGAATATTCTGATCGTGAAAACCGTCTCCGGCATGGCGATGGCCGTGGCGGCAGCGCTGGACAAGATGCACTGGCATGAGGTGGCCGGATGCATCGCGGGAGATGATACGATCATGTGTGCGATCCGGAGCGTGGACGAAACGCTGCAGGTTATGGGAAAGATTCATCAGATTGTGCGCGCGGACTGAGGGGACATCAGAGCCTCGGGAACGCGGGCGGCCGGACGATGTACGGATCCGCCGGACCGTACGCGCGGACTGCGGCGGCATCGGAGCCTTGAAAGCGCAGGCGCGGGCGGAGAAGGAATGAGCCCGCTGGATTGTACGCCAGGAGGGGCTGTCAGATCCTCGCGAGCATGCGCGCGGAATAAGGAAAACAGATCGGAGAGAGCAGAAAGAAGATCGATATGTTAGTCAGTTTGCACATCAGAAACATGGCACTGATCCGGGAGGAGGAGATTACGTTCGGACCCGGACTGAATATTCTGACCGGGGAGACCGGCGCCGGAAAATCCATCATCATCGGATCGGCCGGTGTGGCGCTGGGAGCGGCCTCCTTCAAGGACTACGCGGCGAAGGAGGATACGGGCGGTTCGGATTATTCCCTGGCAGAGCTGGTTTTTGAGACCGACAGCCCCCAGGTCCTGGACTATCTGCGGGAGAAGGAGATTCCCGTGGAGGACGGGCAGGTGATCCTGTCGAGAAAATATGTCAATGGCAGAACCATCAATCGGATCAATTCGGAGACCGTGACGGTATCTGTGATCCGGGAAGCCGCCGCCATGCTGATCGATATTCACGGGCAGCACCAGCACCAGTCGCTTTTGAAAACCGCGGCGCACCGGGCGCTGCTGGACCGGTATGCGGCGAAGGAGCTCGGGGAGCTTCCCCAGCAGTGCGCATCGTATTATCACGATTACAGAGAGACGAAGCGCGCACTGGAGGAGACGGTGATGGACGAATCCGAGCGGTGCAAACGCGCCGATCTTCTTCGATATGAAATCCATGAGATCGAGGAGGCGGCGCTGCAGGAGGGAGAGGACGAGGAACTCGAGCAGCAGTTCCTGGTCATGTCCCACGGGCAGAAGATCATGGATGCCCTGGCCGAGACGGCGTCGCTGACCGGCAGCGAGGAGGGCGCCTGCGACCAGATTTCCAGAGCGGTCCGGTGTCTTGCCGGCGCGGCGGATTTCGACCCGGCCCTGGGAGAACTGTACGGCCAGCTCAGCGAACTGGAAAGTCTGGCCTCGGATTTTGAACGATCCGTCCATCAGTATATGGACGATTTTGTATATGACGAAGAGACCTTCCGGACGGTGGAACAGAGACTGAATGTCATCAACCGCCTGAAGCTCAAATACGGCCGCAGCATTTCGCAGATCCTGGAGGCGCTCGAGGAGCGGCAGAAGGAGCTGGACCAGCTGGAGGACTACGACCGATACAGGGAGAAGCTGCAGGAGGACTGCAAAAAGGCGCTTGAGCGGCTGCAAAGCTGCGCCGCAAAGATCAGCGGGATCCGGAAGGAAAAGGCCGTCTCGCTGGAGAAAGAGATTACAAAGGCGCTGCAGGATCTGAATTTTGCCCAGGTCCGGTTTGAAATCCGGTTCACGGATCTGCCCGAAATCGCGCAGCACGGAATGGACGAGGTATGCTTTATGATCGCGCCGAATCCGGGCATGCCGATCCGCCCGCTGCAGGAGGTGGCCTCCGGAGGCGAACTGTCCCGAATCATGCTGGCGGTCAAGGCGGTCATGGCGGACCAGGACGAGATCGAAACGCTGATCTTCGATGAGATCGACACCGGCATCAGCGGGCGGACCGCTCAGAAGGTTTCGGAGAAGATGGCGGTGATCGCGATGTCGCATCAGGTCATCTGCATCACGCACCTGGCGCAGATCGCAGCGATGGCGGATCATCATTTTGTGATCGAGAAGGATGCCTCCGGAAAAACCACGACCACCGGGATCCGGCCCCTGGAGGAGGAAGAGGAAATCGCAGAGCTTGCCAGAATTCTCGGCGGCGTCAGCATTACAAATACCGTGGTCGAGAGCGCACGGGAGATGAAAGCGCAGGCGCGGGAAGTGAAGCAGGCGCTGCGGCGCTGAATTGTGAGAAACTGCGGGAAACATTCGGAAAGCTCGCTGTGATCCGGAAGCGGGGAAGACCCAGAAAATTGTCGGAAATGCGAAGGAATAAGAAATCGGAAAGTGCCTTGAAACGCATGGAAATATATTGAAAGGCCGAAACGCAAAAGGGCCATGTGGAACCGCCTGGAGGTGTGCGAAAAGCCGGAAATAACGGGGAAAGAATACGTAAACATTGAAATGCTGGAATATCGGGGCTGTATCGCAGTGAGCAAAAATACTGAAACATCGGAATACTGGGATTTCGGGCTGTATCACAGTGAGAAAGAAAAGGAAATCGAAAGAATTTCGAGCATATAGAATTAAGAACAATAAGAACGAAAAAGAACGGGAAAGGGGGTTTGTCATGGGCAGCACAGTGTATGCGGAGAATGAAGAATTTCATCTGAAGATCCGGAAGGGGGATATCGGGAAATATGTGATCCTCTGCGGAGATCCGGGGAGATGCAGCAAAATTGCGGAAGAATTTGACAGTCCGGAATTTGTTGCATCCAACCGGGAGTATACGATTTACAACGGGCTTTTGGACGGTGAGAAGGTGACCGTCTGCAGCACCGGAATCGGCGGGCCGTCCACGGCCATTGCGGTGGAGGAGCTGATCCACTGCGGCGCCCACACGTTTATCCGGGTCGGGACCTCCGGCGGGATGGATCCGGATGTGCTCGGCGGCGATCTCGTGATCGGGACCGGCGCGATCCGTATGGAGGGAACGACGAAAGAGTATGCACCGATCGAATTCCCTGCAGTAGCGGATTTTAAGGTGGTACAGGCATTAGCAGAGGCGGCGAAAGAGTCCGGCGCACGGTATCATGTCGGCGTTCTGCAGTGCAAGGATAACTTTTACGGACAGCACAGCCCTTCGACGATGCCGGTCTATCCGGAGCTTCGGGACAAGTGGGACGCATGGATCCGCTGCGGCGCGAAGGCCAGCGAGATGGAGTCGGCTGCCCTCTTCATCATCGGGAGCGTGCGGAGAGTGCGGACCGGAAGCGTCATGGCGGTATTTGCAAACCAGACCCGCCGGGAGATGGGACTCGATGATCCGATGAGCTTCGACAACAGCGCATCCATCACCGTCGGCGTACAGGCTTTGAAGAAGCTGATTGAATGGGATAAGGCGGAAAAAGCATAAATATTCTGAG
>CACXHD010000196.1 GCA_902767335.1 uncultured Lachnospiraceae bacterium | reverse complement strand
GCTACTTTGTACTGTTTACCACCTGTTGCAATAATTGCGTACATATGGCACCTCCTGAAAAATTACTCGCCAGATACGGTGTCGTCCGGGGCAAAATGGACGCACTTATACCTCTCTGAGCGGCATACTCGATTATAATAAATGATATTCGGGTCGTTGTCAACAAAAAGAATAGAAAACAAGTGCCGCGGAACCATTTGAGAATCAGGCGCTGGCATGATGCGTATGCCCCTGGATATGGCCCCACCGCCGGAATCTTGCTCCCTGGATCATCATATAACAGAACATATGTGCCGCGAAGGTGACGGCCCAGCTGACCGGATAGGTCAGATAGAGGGACCGCGTCGTATGGAACTGCGGCATCCGGAAGAATGTGAAGATCCAGAGAAGCCGCAGACCGCAGGCGCCGACCAGCGATACAATCATGGGCATGACGGCATACCCCATCCCGCGCAGGACGCCGACCATGGTGTCCATCATCCCGCAGAGAAAATACGGCAGCACGACGATGGCCAGTCTCTCCATCGCCGCCTCAATGACCTGCGCGCTGGAGGTATACAGATGCAGCAGGACCGGGCCGAACGCCACGACAGGAATACCGAGCAGCAGGCCGGTCGCAGCCACGCAGGCAAGTCCGCAGCACATAACCGACGGCACGCGTTTGAGATTCCCGGCACCGATGTTCTGGCTGGTAAAGGACAGTGTTGCCTGATAAAAGGAATTCATGGCGATATAGACAAATCCCTCGATATTGGAAGAGGCTGCGCTGCCCGCGACAACAACCGGGCCGAACGCATTGATCGACGCCTGGATGACGACGTTTGAAAAGCTGAACAGGATGCTCTGAAGGCCGGCCGGTATGCCGATCTGCAGGATCCTCTTCATTTTGGATACGGAAAAATGAAGATACTCTCTTGAAAGCCGGATATCCCCGGTTTCCATAATCAGGCACCGTAAAATCAGTCCGGCCGAGAGGCACTGGGAAATGACGGTGGCTGTCGCCACGCCGGCCACGTCCATATGAAACACGATCACAAAAAACAGATTGAGTATGACGTTCAGAATACCGGAGGCCAGAAGATAATGAAGGGATCTTCGGGTATCGCCCACCGCGCGCAGAATCGCCGCGCCGAAATTATAGATCATCATCGCCGGCATGCCGAGGAAATAAATCCGCAGATACAGCGCCGCCAGGCCCCTGACTTCATCCGGTGACTGCATCCAGCCGAGAATCGTTGCGGCACTGCTGCACCCGACCGCCAGCAGGAGTATCCCGGAAAAAAAGCTCAGCAGCATGGAGGTATGTACCGTCTCCCGGACATCCTTTCCCTGGGAGGCGCCCGCATATCTGGCAACCAGTACGTTTACGCCGACGGAAAGTCCCAGAAAGAAATTCGTCAGCAGATTGATCAGGGAGGACGTGGATCCGACCGCCCCCAGAGAAGCGTCCCCGGCAAATTTCCCGACGACGATGATGTCCGCCGCATTAAACAAAAGCTGCAGGAGGCTGGAAGCCATAAGGGGAAGTGCGAACGACAGCATCTTGGGAAGAAGCGGTCCGCTCGTCATATCCATATCATACTTTTTTGTCTGTTCCTTAAAACGATGCGCCATAACTTAGAAATCCTTCTGATCGTAATATATTTCAGCAGCAGAGTGGAATTGGACGGAATGCACTGCGGCAGAACAGACTGGCTCCTCCTCTGTTTCACAAACCTGCTTCACAACTCCGGAAAGAAGTACTCCTTAAAACCGCTGCATGCGCATTTTATACCTGTCCGTTCAGGAATGCAAGGAGATTTCCCGAAAAGATTCCGCCAGGCTTCTCTCTTTCCGCATTCTGGTCATTTCCACAAGCCCCAGCTTCGTATATTCGATACAGCTGCAGCGCACCGGATCCCCATGGAGTTTCTGGCGGAATGCGTTTAAAAGGATTTGCCGGTCTGCTTCTTCCTTCATATTGATAAAATCAATCATAATCACTCCGCTCAGGTTTCGCAGGCGCAGTTGTCTCGCAATCTCACCGGCGGCTTCCAGATTTGTCGCCAGAAACTGTTTTTCCCGATCCTTCCGGTTTCCCGGGCCGGCCGCTTTCCCGGTATTGACATCAATGCTCACAAGCGCTTCCGTCTGTTCAATCACAAGAAACGCACCGCTTGAAAGCCACACCTTCCGATCCATCGCTTCGCCCAGATGGCGGTCCAGAGAATACAGTTTGTCCATCGGAAGCATCGGATCCTCGTAGAATGAGAGCGCCGGAATCAGGCGCGGCTGAACGTTTTTCAGATAGGAACTGGCTTCTTCAAATAAATCTCTGTCATCGATCCGTATTTTCTCTGTCTCTTCAATCGGAAGCTCCCGCAGCCTGGTCAGCCATCGTTTCTCCCCGCCCAGGAGCAGACTCGGACAGGGCAGATGCATGGCCTTCCGGCACACCTTTTCCAGCTTCTCTGCAAGATCCTCCGCTTCACGGCATACTTCGCTCTCTTCCGCCGCCTCCGCATTGGTGCGGATCAAAACACTGTATGTATCATTGCTCAGTGCTTCCGCCGTCTTTTTCCACCGGCTGCGTGCATCCGCATCAATCTTCTGCGACACTCCCGGTTTCAGATCGGGGCTCTGCAGAACCGTAAAATTCCCGGCAATCGAAAGACGGGCCGTAAATGAAGGCTGCTTTTTCCCGGGGCTGATTTTCTTCACCTGAACCAGGAGTTCATCCCCCTGCTGCAGGGACGAGGATCCTCCTTTGTGGATCAGGAAGGGATGCTCACAGGTCTCAAGCGGTAGGTATCCGCTGCGCCCGGGGGCATAGTCAATAAAAGCCGCCTTAAGAGACGGCACAATTCTTTGTACTCTTGCGGAAAACAGATCTCCGGTCTGTAGGTCCGCCTGTTCGCTGTCAACACGGACCTCAACTGCCTTTTGGTCAGCGTCAAACAGGAAAGACCGGATCTGTCCTTCTTTTTTGGAAATCACATAGGTATATTTCTGATTCATCCTGTTTTCTCCGCGGCTTCGATCGTCTTCCCCAGATCCAGCAGCGAAATACGACCGCTTTCACCGTCCTGCGTATACAGCTCCAGTCTGCCAATTTCCACCGAAAAACGATCCCAGTTCCACCCGGCAAAGGAGGCGAACGCTTCCATGAACAGCTCCGGTTTCAGATTTGCGGCACTGCCGGCGGCCAGCCGGAGAAAAATCACCGGTTCTTCGTCTTTCATTTCCCAAATGGATTTCATCCGTTCTGCAAAGACGGAAGATTCCGAAAAAGGCTCCCCGATCCGGACCTCATGGATCATGAGCTTCAAATCGACCAGAGAGACGCCCTTCTTTGTCTCCTTCTCGCAGGGGATCTGGCTCTGTCCGACAAAGCGTTCCAGAAGAGCCGGCCAATTCGGATCTTCCGGTTCGCAGCCTCTGCGGAACCGTACGGCATAATCCGCTTCCGTCACCAGGGACATGGCTTTTCCCGCTTTTCCATCCGGTATCTCGACAAAATCCAGAAATTCGATCCCTTCTACCGTCACTGTATTCAGCCGCCGCAAAGCTTCCGAAGAGGAAACGGGAGTTCCGACAGCGATATCCGCGTATTCGCTCATTCCGCAGACGCCCAGTCCCAGAGGTGCCGCAAAAGACATGATCATATGGGGAGAAAGACCTTCCGAGAAGGATATATCAATGCCGGCCTTCCGAATCGCTTTCTGAAAAAAACGCATCAGATCCAGATGGCCGATAAAACGCATAGCGCCATATTTTGCAAACCTAATTCTGATTTTCAAAACAGACACCTCCTCCAAAGATTCGGGCTCCGCAACCGGAGCAGGCTTTTCTGCAGTTCGGGGTAACCTCGGCCCGCATCGCACGTTTCCACTCCCGCAGGAGAAATGCCTTCGTCACACCGGTATCAATAAAATCCCAGGGGAAGATCTCGTCATCCTCCCGGATTCTCCGGGTGTAGAAATCCAGATCCATACCCGTCTCATCCAGCGCCTCCAGCCAGCGCCCGAAGTTCCAGTGCTCCGTCCAGGCGTCATACAGGGCCCCTTTTTCATAAGCGCGCAGAATGGTCTCGCTGCATCTGCGGTCGCCCCGGGCGAGAAAGCCCTCCAGGACCGTAACATCCGCGGGATGCCACATATATCGGATGCTTTTTCGGTTCAGCATCTGCTGTACTTCGCCGAGCACCGTATGGGCATAGGAAATATAGTCTTCCGGCAGGAACATCCCCACCCACTGGAACGGCGTAAAGGGCTTCGGCACGAAAAAGGACGTACTGACCGTCACCTGGCATTTCCCCTGCCGTCTTTCCTTCGGCACTTCATCGTAATAGGCAGCTGCAATTTCATTCGCCAGATGAGCAATGGCCTGCCGGTCTTCGTCCGTCTCACCGGGAAGTCCGAGCATGAAATACAGCTTCACCTTGTTCCATCCGCCCCGGAATGCTTCTCTGGCTCCGTGTAAAATCACTTCCTCCGTCAGTCCCTTGTTGATCACATCCCGCAGACGCTGGGAACCGGCTTCCGGTGCGAAGGTCAGGGAACTTTTCCGCACATCCTGCACACGGCTCATCACATCCAAGGAGAACGCATCGATCCGCAGCGAAGGCAGCTGGATATTAATATGACGGTCTGCATAGGTCTCGATCAGATACCGTACAATCTCCCCGATATGCGTGTAATCGCTGGAAGAAAGAGAACTGAGGGAGATATCGTCCAGTCCGGTATTCTCCAGCATCGCATCCGCATAGCGTTTCAGCTGTTCCAGAGAGCGTTCGCGAACCGGCCGGTAAATCATCCCGGCCTGGCAGAATCGGCAGCCCCGGATGCATCCTCTCTGGATCTCCAGGGTCACCCGGTCCTGCGTCACCTTGATAAAGGGTACGACCGGCGATAACGGGTACGGAGCGGAATCCATATCCATCACAATCTGCTTCCGCACTTTTTCCGGAACGTCCGGGAAAATCGGCCGGAAGGAAGCAATCGTCCCGTCCTCATGGTACGACGCCTCATAGAGAGACGGCACATAAATCCCCTCAATCCGGGAGGCACTGCGCAGAAACGCTTTTCGTCCGGCCCCTTCCTTTTTCATCCGCAGGTAAAGGTCGAGCAGTTCATCATAGACCGTCTCCCCTTCTCCGATATAGAACAGATCAAAAAAGGCCGCCAGCGGTTCCGGATTGTAGGTACAGGGGCCTCCCCCGATCACAATCGGGTCGTCATCGGTACGTTCTTCCGCCTTCAGCGGAATTCCCGACAGATCCAGAATCTGAAGAATGTTTGTATAACACATTTCATACTGGATCGTAATCCCGAGAAAATCAAACGACTTTACCGGATCCTGGGATTCCAACGCGAACAGAGGGATTTTCCTGTCTCTCATCACCCTGTCCAGATCTACCCACGGCGAATAAACGCGTTCACACCAGGTGTCTTCCCTTCGGTTGAACTGCTCATAAAGGATCTGGATTCCCAGATGTGACATCCCGATCTCATATACGTCCGGAAAGCACATCGCAAAGCGAATGTCCACACGCTCCGGATCCTTCATCACTGCCCCCGGTTCTCCGCCGATATACCGGGCCGGTTTCTCCACAGACAGTAAAATCTCATCACTCAACGCCAGTTTTCTCATAAATCATCCCTTCCAGGGCATGCCGGATATCTCCGTAGGAATATCCTTTTCTCATCAGGAAACGCAAAAAGCGGTCTCTCTCCCGGTCATCCGCATCGGACGGGTCGAAATGCCGCCTGCGCGCATGCATCCGAATCTGTTCCATCGGATCCGGCAGCTCCGCCTCCGAAAATGCTTCGGCGATCTGTTCCTCATCAACACCGGAAAGGCGCAGCTTCTGTGTCATCTCCATCCGACTCTTTCCATCCCGGTTTCTCTCTATATAATTCACTGCAAAGCGGAGGTCATCGAGATAATGGAAGCTTTTCGCATAGGAAAGAGCATCCTCCACCACATCCTCCGGGAAATCCTCACTGCGCAGTTTCTTTGCGAGCATGCTTCGGGTCTTGTCTCCGGCGGCTAGCAGATCCAGGCACCGGTTTCTCGCTTTGGGAATCAGAATCCGGGTATGCAAATGTGCCAGATGCTCAGCATCCAGCACATCTCCCGTCTTCAGCCCGCATTCCTCCAGCTCGCTCAGCGTAAGCCGGAATGCCGGTTCATCGTTGATCCACAGTCGGACAACGGACTTTTTCAGTTTCTCAAGAAACGTAATCTGTAATTCTGTCACTCGGCCGCTCCCTCAGCTTTGTCAGCTTTGGCGCCCTCGGAAGAGACTGCCCCCGGCGTTCCCGGGTTCTCCCCTTCCGCTGCGGCTTCCTCCGGAAGCAGTCCGTAAGCGATCCTCACCTTGCGCTCGATCTCTTCCATTACCTCCGGATTCTGCTGCAGATAGATCTTCGCATTCTCACGGCCCTGTCCGATCTTTTCCCCATTGTACGCGTACCAGGCACCGCTCTTGTTTACAACATTTTTTCCGGCGGCCAGGTCAAGAATATCTCCCTCTCTGGAGATCCCTTTTCCGAACATGATATCAAACTCCGCCTCCTTAAACGGGGGCGCGATCTTGTTTTTCACGACCTTGACACGGGTATGATTGCCGATCACCTCACCGGACTGTTTTAAGGATTCGGTGCGCCGCACATCCATCCGGATCGAAGAATAAAACTTCAAAGCCCGTCCGCCGGTGGTCGTCTCCGGGTTGCCGAACATAATGCCGACTTTTTCCCTGAGCTGATTGATAAAAATCACAGTGCAGTTGGATTTGCTGATGACACCGGTCAGCTTGCGCAGCGCCTGGGACATCAGTCTCGCCTGGAGGCCGACATGGGAATCGCCCATCTCTCCTTCAATCTCCGCCCTCGGAACCAGCGCAGCAACCGAGTCGACAATGATAATATCCACCGCTCCGGAGCGGACCATCGTCTCGGTAATCTCCAGCGCCTGCTCACCGTTGTCCGGCTGGGAGATATACAGGTTGTCAATGTCGACGCCGATATGTCCGGCATATACCGGGTCCAGCGCATGCTCCGCGTCAATAAATCCGGCGATGCCGCCGCGTTTCTGTACCTCGGCCACCATATGCAGAGCAACCGTCGTCTTGCCGCTGGACTCCGGTCCGTAGATTTCCACGATCCTTCCTTTTGGAATCCCGCCCAGTCCCAGCGCAATATCCAGACTCAGGCAGCCGGTGGGAACGGTCTCCACATTCATATGCGCTCCCTGGTCACCAAGTTTCATCACAGAGCCCTTGCCAAACTGCTTTTCAATCTGCGCCAGAGCAGCATCCAGCGCTTTCCGTTTGTTGTCATCATTGATCATACATGTTCCTCCGATTATATCCGAACAGGTGTTCGCTTCGATGTTCACATCATATCTCTTTTTCCGCCTTCTGTCAACTGTTGAATTTTATCAGAAACGCATTTACAGCAAACGACAAAGGAATCTTTACTTTGCTCGTTTACTGCGCCGGATCTGGGCAGCGATAAAAGCATCTATCCCCAGCGGATCCGAACGCGGCCTCGCGGAACGTTACAGCCAGCGGCATATCTCTATGGCACTGATTATAGTTAATAATAACTCATACTGTATATAATGTCAATCTCTATGTTTATGTTATCCTGCGAGAAAGGCCAGTCTGCGGACATCATTGAACATCACAAACACCATCAGTACAATCAGAAACGCTGCCCCGATCAGCTGAATCCTTGTCTCCAGCTCCGGATTCATCCGTTTTCTCCGGACCAGCTCAATCAGAAGAATCAGGAGTCGTCCGCCGTCCAGCGCAGGAATCGGCAGTAAATTCATGACACCCAGATTCGCACTCAGCAATATTGCGATATTAATCAGATTCAGAAATACATAGAACGTACCGTCGCTCCTGGATTCTTCCACGGTATCACTGATCACGTTCACGACACCGACCGGCCCGGACAGTTCCTGCACCTTCGCCTCGCCGGTGAACAGCATGCGCAGGCTTTCGAACGTCAGCCCGATCCAGTAGCCGGTGACATGCACCCCATATTTCAGTGTCTCCAGCGGGCCCACATGCACGCGATACTGATTCGTCCCGTAAATCCCAAAACCATAATTTCCGCTTTCCAGTTTGGCGGGGACAATCATGGCGCTTCGCTTCTCTCCCTCATGGCTCCAGGAAACGCGGATCTCATTTCCGGAAGAGAGCCGGTCCTGATGGAATAAGCTGTAATCCGAAATCTCACGGTACAGATGGATCGGTTTTCCGTCGATGCTCCGGATCAGATCCCCGCTCTCGATCCCGGCCTCCTGTGCAGGAGAGCCTTCCACTACCTGAAGCACAACGGGAATATCCACGCCTGCAAGCGTAACCAGAATCATGGAGAGGATCCATGCAAGCAGAAAATTGAACACCGGCCCGGCAAGAATGATGGAAATCCTCCTGCCTACGCTCTTTCCCGCAAAGGTTCCTTCCGACAGGTCCTCCGGCGTCTCTCCCTTCATCATACAGTAACCGCCGATGGGGAGAAGGTGGATCGAATATTTCGTTGTTTTTGGTTTCACACTGACCAGGGTCGGACCCATGCCCAGTGCAAATTCCAGTACCTCCACCCCGTTGAGCCGGGCCAGAAGAAAGTGCCCGAATTCATGAAACAGAATAATCAGGCTGAAAACAATCAAAGCAATCAGTATATTCATTATAAGTTATGTCCTTCGCGAATTCTCCGGCGCACTTCCTGTTCGGTCTCCAGGATCTGCTCCACATTCGGATCCCGGATGACCCGGTGCCGCTGCATACTCTCCCGGATCAATTCATAAATCTGCAGAAATGAAATTCTCCGGTCCAGGAACAGGGCAACCGCTTCCTCATTGGCTGCATTAAAGACCGTCGGCATCGTTCCGCCCGTCCGGGCCGCCTCCAGTGCAAGGGAGAGTCCTTCAAATGTATCCGGATCCGGTTTTTCGAACGTCAGCGAACCGATCGCGGCAAAATCGAGACGTTTCCCGCCTAGCATCCTGCGTTTTCCCTCAAACAGTGCATACTGGATCGGGATCTTCATGTCCGGTGTCCCCAGCTGGGCGATCACCGCCCCGTCCGTAAACTGCACCATCGAGTGGATCACGCTCTGCGGCTGGACCACGACCTCAATATCGTCCAGACCCACATCGAAAAGCCATCTGGCCTCCATGACCTCCAGCCCTTTGTTGACCATGGAGGCGGAATCGATGGTGATCTTCCGTCCCATCGACCAGTTGGGATGATGAAGCGCCTTTTCCAGCGTCACATGAGAGAGTTCTTCCTTCGTCATGCCCCGGAACGGTCCGCCGGAAGCGGTCAGCAGAATCCGGTCGATCTGCGACCGGTCTTCGCCGTTGAGGGACTGGAAGATGGCACTGTGTTCGCTGTCCACCGGATAGATGGATATGCCCTTCTCCCGTGCGAGGGGCATAATGAGATGCCCCGCCGTCACCAAGGTTTCCTTGTTTGCCAGAGCAATGTTTTTTCCGGCCTGGATCGCGGCAATGGTGGGCTTTACGCCGATCATTCCGACGATGGCCGTTACCAGCATCTGCGCGGAGGGCTCACATGCCGTTTCGATCAGTCCGTCCATTCCATATACAATCCGGACATCCAGATCCCGTACGCGGCTGCGCAGTTCCCGGGCGTCTCCTTCTTCCCAGACCGCAGCCACAAGCGGCCGGAATTCCCGGATCTGCTGCTCCAGCAGGTCGATGTTCCGCCCGGCGCTCAGGGCACTGACCCGAAACTGCGGATAGCTTCGGACAATCTCGAGCGTCTGTGTTCCGATGGAACCGGTGCTCCCGAGAATGGCAATCGTGCGCGGCTCCTCCCCGCTCAAATTCGGATTATTCTGATAAATCTGCGTCATATTCTCTTCTTTCTTTTCCTCTACAGGATCATTTTCCTCTACAGGATCAGTCTGCAGAGCAGCCAGATCATCGGGGAAGTAAAAATCACACTGTCAAACCGGTCGAGAATCCCCCCGTGTCCGGGAATCAGACGGCCATAGTCTTTGATCTCATGGTTGCGCTTAATGGCGGAAGCCGCAAGATCGCCGACCATGGAGATCAGGGCGCCCAGAGCGCAGATCAGCGCGAATTCACCCGCCGGCGCATGGCCGGCCACAGAGAGGTAATCCGTAAGGCTCATCAGCCAGCCGAACAGAGCACCCAGCGCAGCCGCGCCGGCGACGCCTCCGACGGCACCTTCAATGGATTTCTTCGGACTCAGCTTTGGCGCCATTTTATGTTTGCCGAACAGCATTCCAAAACAATAGGCAAACGTATCGCAGCCCCAGGAACAGATAAAAATCAGAATGGTCAGCCACATGCCGCCTTCCATAACCCGAACCTGATAGATAAAGGAAATCATCACGGAAACATAGACGACGCCGAACAGTGCGGCCATGGCCTGATCCGCATGATACGCCGGCCAGCCGAAAACATAAACGCTCATCACGGCCGCGAGGCAGACACAGATCACCGCGGTTCCATATCCGCCCCCGCGGAGAATACCGGCGTTTTCCAGCAGAAGCACACAGTAATACAGGATTGTCCCGATATATCCGGACAATGCCAGCGGCGAAAAGATCCGGTTCCGCTCCGTCACCTTCACAGCCCGGTAAAGTTCATACTGTCCGATCAGAGACACCGCCATCAGTACGGCCCAGAGCAGCGGACCTCCCACCCGGATCAGTCCTGCCATGACAGCCAGCAGGACAACGCCGCTTATCAGCCTTGTCAGGAACATTTCAGCCTTCCTCCTTTTCCAGACCGCCGTATCTGCGGTTCCGGCGGTTGTACATCTCGATTGCCTTCACAAGTTCCTCTTTATGGAACTCCGGCCACGGAACATCCGTAAAGTAGAATTCCGTATAGGCCATCTGCCAGAGCAGATAATTTGACAGGCGCATTTCCCCGCTGGTCCGGATCAGCAGATCCGGATCCGGGATCTCCGCCGTGTCCAGATAGGAGGCGATCGTCTCCTCCGTGATTTTTTCCGAGTCCAGACGGCCGGCTCTGCAGTCCGCAGACAATGCGCGCACCGCCCGGGTGATCTCATCCCGGCTTCCATAGTTCAGGGCTATCTGAAACTGAAGCCCGGTATTGTTTTTCGAGCTTTCCTCCAGTTCCCGAAGATTGGCCTGCAATGCCGGGGAAAAGGCAGACGGATCTCCGATCACCCGCACCCTCATATTGTTCTCCCGGGCCATCCGCAGACTGGTCTTTGTATATCTGCGGAACAGCTGCATCAAAGCAGATACCTCCTCCTGGGAACGTTTCCAGTTTTCCGTCGAAAACAGGTAAACCGTCAGATATTTGATCCCCAGATCCCAGGCATCCTTACAGATTGTTTCGAGATTTTTGGCGCCGCGGATATGGCCGAAATTTCGCGGCATCCCGATGCTTTGGGCCCATCGTCCGTTTCCGTCCAGAATAATGGCAACATGCTGCGGTACGTTCATACGCTCTCTCCTTCCTGCAGGTCAGTGGTCAGAGTCTTTCAGAACCCGGTCTTTCAAATCCCGGTCTTTCAGAACCCGGGACCGGGTACTTTCGAATCCGCCGGCAGCCCTCTTCAGACTGAAAAATCTGCGGCAGCAGGCATCCCTGCTGCCGCAGCGCACATTATACAAACATCTCCGGTCAGATCCGGCATCTGTCTCCGATCAAACCGTAAGGATTTCTTTTGACTTCTCTTCCACGGCCTTGTCGATCTCTTTGATCATGCGGTCCGTTTCCTTCTGCACCTCATCCTCGAGGTCCTTGATTTCATCTTCCGAAACGTCGCCCTTCCCGAGCTTTTTCAGGTAGTCATTGGCATCCCTGCGGATATTGCGGACAGCCACCTTGGCGCCTTCACCTTTCTTACGGATGTCCTTGACCAGATCTTTTCTGCGTTCTTCGTTCAGCTCCGGAAATACCAGGCGGATCACTTTTCCATCATTGGTCGGATTGATTCCGATATCCGACATGTTGATCGCACGCTCGATCACTTTGAGCATGGAGCCCTCCCAAGGCTGAATCTGAAGAACTCTCGGCTCCGGAACGGTAATATTGCCGACCTGGGCAATCGGAGTCTTCACCCCGTAATAGTCCACCATAATCTTGGAAAGCACACGGGGATTTGCGCGTCCGGCACGGATCGTGCCGAATTCCTCCAGCATGTTGTTGTAGGATTTCCCCATCTTTTCCGCGTAACCCTTAATCCTGTCATCCATTGTAAATACCCTCCCTGTATGATCTTTCTGTCCGGACGTTTCCGTCCGCAATAGTAAACCCATAAATATTTACACTGTAACCCTTGTGCCGGTGAAGCGTCCCTGCAGCGCGTCCACAATACAGCGGTCACCCTCCAGGCCAAATACCAGCATCGGCATATGATTGTCCCTGCACAGAACCGACGCGGTCATATCCACGACCATCAGCCCCCGCTCGATCAGCTCGTCAATCGAGATTTCATCGAACTTTCTGGCTTCCGGGTGAATCGCGGGATCCGCGTCATAAACGCCGTCGATCGACTTCGCCAGCAGGATGGAATCCGCTTCAATTTCAATCGCCCGCAGCACGGTTGCCGTATCGGTCGAGAAATACGGATGGCCGGTTCCGCCGGCAAAGAACACGATTTTCCCTTCCTCAAGGTAAGAGATCGCCCTGGAAGCAGAGAACAGCTCCGTAAAGGAAGAACACGCAAACGGCGTCATCACGGCCGTATCCATCCCCAGGCTGCGAAATGCGTCGGACACATAGATGCAGTTCATGATCGTGGCCAGCATTCCGATCTGGTCCGCCCGGGAACGATTCATGTTTTCACTTGTCCGGCCGCGCCAGAAATTTCCGCCGCCGATCACAATCCCAATCTGCAGCCCGTCGGCAGCGATCTCCTTCACCTGCCGCGCAATCGCAAGTACGGTCTCCTCGTCAAATCCGTGCTTTTCTTTCCCGGCAAGGGCTTCGCCGCTCAGTTTTAATAATATTCTTTTCATCTGTTTACCTCGGAATTGCAAATACGTTTCACGTTTACGATCCATTGCCACTGGCATCTTCGTCGATTATAGCATATGAAGCGCTTGTGCGTCTATCGGCAAATCCGTTTTCTTTGGAGGAGACAGGGGACACAGAACCGTCCCCTGTCTCCTCCTCAGGTTTTCCAGAACCGGGCGACCAGCATCCGCAGAAAATGCAGCACCGGCTCCGTTACCACTGCGAAGAGAACCAGAAGCATGACACATCTGCGGGACATGGAAGAAATTGCAAACAGTCCCGGGAAGAACCGGATGCTGCCGGCCAGTCCGATCGCCATCATCCACCAGAGAAAACGGTGAAAGCCGGTCATGGGAGAAGCCACCAGATGCAGGATCATCAATCCCACAACCGCGAGTAGCACCGTACAGGCTGTGGAAATTTCGTCCGACGCAATTCCGAACTCCCCGCCGTAGATCACCATCGTGCTGAGCACCGCAAAATCGGTAAGTCCGCCCGGAACCGCCCGGTACAGTACATTGCTCATGAAATGCCCGCGGATCGGATCCGTATTGTTCTCGAGAGCCAGCAGAAATGCCGGAATCCCGATTGTGAACATTCCGACCAGAGACACGTTTGTCGGTGACAGCGGATATTTGATCCCGAAAATGATGGAAAACACTGCCATCAGCAAGGAGAAAATATTTTTCACAAGAAACAGGCTGGCCGTTCTCTCGATATTGTTGACGACTCTCCGGCCCTCACTGACAACGGAAGGCATTTTTGCAAAGTCGGAATCGAGCAGCACCATCTGGGAAGCATTGGCTGCCGCGTCGCTCCCGGAAGCCATGGCGATGCTGCAGTCCGCATCGTGCAGCGCCAGCACGTCATTGACGCCGTCCCCGGTCATCGCCACGGTATGCCCTTTTGCCTTCAGGGCCCGGACAAGAACCCGCTTCTGCGCAGGCGTCACCCGTCCGAATACGGTATATCGGTCACAGACATCCGCCAGCGCTTCGTCACTGAGCGCAGACACATCAATATACCGGCCGGCGCCTTCAATCCCGGCCTGGGCAGCTGCCTCCGCAGCCGTTGCCGGATTGTCTCCGGAGATAACCCGGAGAGATACCCCCTGCTGCGCAAAATAACCGAAGGTTTCCTTCGCATGGGCACGCACCGGGTTGGAAAGGAGGATCAGACACATTGGCCTGACCGGAACGGTCAGGGGGCCCTCCGGGCGGACCGGTGATTCTCCGAACAGCAGGGTCCGGTATCCCTTTTCAATCCACGGGGTGATCCATTCGTTCCACCGGGTCATTGTATCTGCCAGAAGAAATTCCGGAGCTCCGAGAACATAATGCCGCCCGTCGAAGGTACATGCACTGTATTTATTGGTCGGTGAAAACGGAATCACCTGTTCCGCCTTCCGGCTCCTCTTCCGCGGGAACGCTTCCCGGATGGCACGCATCGTGCTTGTATCATTCTTCTGCGATGCGGCAAAGTCCGAGAGAAGTCCTTTCAGGTATTCCTCGTCTTCCGGAAGGAATTCGGTATGCTCCTCGGTCTGTGCGGATCCGGTGTTTCCTTTGTTTCCTTCGCTTCTTTCGATTTCCCGGATCTCCAAGTCTTCCCCGGTTTCAGGATTTTCTGCGGAACCGGCGGTTTCCCCAGTCTCCTCAGCTTCTCCGGATTCGACCGTCTTCACAGATTCTGAAATCTCACCGGGTTCGG
The DNA here is from genome assembly GCA_902767335.1 of uncultured Lachnospiraceae bacterium. GTDB lineage: Bacteria > Bacillota > Clostridia > Lachnospirales > Lachnospiraceae > Merdiplasma. The sequence continues at coordinate 9,266 of CACXHD010000196.1, read as the reverse complement.
CACTCTTCGCAGCTTCTGCAGCTTCTCCGAATGTATCCTTCCCGATGTTCTCACCAATTTCCGTAAGCTCGCCGGCCGCTTTAACTTCCTCTGTATTCAGACGCTCGCCGGCCGCTTCAACTTCTTCTGTATTCAAACGCTCGCCGGCCGCTTCGACTTCCTCTGTTGCCGGAGTTTCCGGGATCGTACCGCCGCCTGTGGTTCCGACGCTCCCGCCGGCCGCTTCACCTTCCGCGGTTTCCATACCTTCCGGCATCCCGGGCAGTGGAATCATCCGGGAGAAACGCATGACGTTTTCGGTGATGGTCCCGGTCTTGTCGACGCACAGAACATCCGCCCTGGCGAGGGATTCGATGGATTTCATATTGTGGACCAGAACGCGGTCCGAAGCAAGGCGCATGACGGAGACCGCCAGCGCAACACTGGCCAGAAGATACAGTCCTTCCGGAATCATGCCAATGCATGCCCCTGCTGTAGATGTGACGGATGTTTTCAGAGACAGGCCGAAGGAAACCCTGTGCTGGTACAGCAGGATTGCCGCGATGGGAACCAGAATGATGCCGACGATTTTCACCAGACGGTCCAGGGAACGGATCATTTCCGACTGCTCGCCTTTTTGGGATTTCCGGGCGTTTCTGCTCAACGTATTTACATAAGAACTGTCCCCGACCTTTTCCAGTCTTGCCCGGCAGGATCCGGAGATCACAAAGCTTCCGGAGAGCAGCTCATCCCCGGGGTCCTTCGGAATCTCATCCGCCTCGCCGGTGAGCAGGGATTCATTTACCTGCACATGACCCTCGCAGACTCTGGCGTCCGCGGGGATCTGGCTTCCGGAGCGAAGTACGATGATATCGTCTCTGACCAGCTCTTCCGGCGTCAGCTCCACCTTCTGTCCGTTCCGCACGGTCAGAATCTTCGGTGTATTCAGCAGATGGATCCGGTCGAGCGCTTTCTTCGAACGCCAGGCCTGTACAATGCCGATCAGCGTATTTGCCGCAATGACCGGAAGAAATGTAAGATCGCGAAAAGAGCCCACCAGGCAGAGACTGACAGCGATGATCAGAAAAATCAGATTGAAATATGTGCAGACATTTTCTCTGATGATTTTTCCGAGGCTGTCCGTCTCATCTGATGCGCACAGATTGTATTCTCCCTTCAGAATCCGGTTCTGCACGTCTGTATCCGTCAGGCCAGTCTGCGGGTTCGGATAATGATTGTCTAAGCTGATCTGGTTGTCTTCCCCGTTTGGCAATCCGCTGCCTTCCTCCCTGGTATGAGAATCCCGGTTCCTTCGGAATACCGGTGATCAGACCGACGGTTTCACCTTACTGACGATCATTCGCAGTTTTCCGTTCGGATCCGGCGGGATCACGTCAAGCCACTCAAATTCAAACGCAAAGGGTTTCTTGAAGATCTTGTTCAGATTTGTGGAAACATACTCCTCGATCTCCTCCCGGCTCATCTTTGCATTTTCATCCCGTACGATCTGCACATGAATCAGATCATAGGTTTCCTCGATGAAACGAATCTGCAGGATATCACTGCAGTGGGCGATGACCGGCGTCACCTCGAAGAAACTGGTCACCTCACCATTCTCATAGTAGAAGTAATCATTCATTCTGCCCTTGATATCCGTGACGTAACGCAGGCCGTTTTTAGTTTTGGACACTGCGCTGTCCCCGATCTGATAATTGATCAGCGGCAGGTCTGTCTTATACAGCGGCGTGATGATCAGCCGGCCTTCATCGGCCAGACGGCCGTAATCATCAATGACATTCACGACAAAGCTGTCGTAATGCATGAAATAATTCTTCTTTCCGGGCAGCCGAAGCAGGCAGGAACCTGTCTCCGCGCTTCCGTAAGCATCCACCAGGCCCGGCCCGAGGACCTCGATAAACAGCTTGCGGTCATTCTCGCTGACGCGCTCGCTGATCGGATCATAAAACTTCGGATGATAGACCGGCGTCCCGGTACGCTTACTGTACAGTACAACCCGCATCAGTTCGGACTTGTTCAGGTACAGGAAATCCGGTTTGTAGGCGTTGATCTGTTCGATCAGTTCCTCCTCCGGCGCATACTGGTCCAGATATGCCCGGCGCAGAATCCCGAGTCTCTGGAGGAATGTATCTCTTCCTCCGGCGTTTTCATCGTGCGCATTTACCCGCGTCATGGTCTTGCCCGTAAACGGGTTATAACCGCAGACCAGCATCACGCGCAGCCAGTTCGCCTTCATATACGCTTTCTCCCGCGGAGACATCATGATCGAGAGCGGTTTTCCGGTAGACCCGCTGGTGGTATCCACGATCCAGTCCTTATACTCCGGCTTCTGAATCTCCTCGCTCATCCATTCGCGCAGTTCGTCTTTGGTCAGCACCGGCAGCTTCGCAAGATCGTCTCCGGTCCGGATATCTTCCGGCCTGACGCCCGCTTCGTCAAAGCGCTTTCTGTAAAACGGAATCTGATACGCCCGTTTTACGAGCTTATGCAGCCGCTTTTCCTGAATTCTCTTCCCGTCCCGGACATAGTCCTTCACGTTTTTTTTCATTTTGAACAGATCCAGGAACAGATACACATTCATAAATTTCTTCTGCAATTTGGCATTCATATTGATCCAACTCCTTTACTCTGCCTTCGTTTCCTCCGGCAGAACCGAAATCCTGACAGCGTCGACCGCGCGTGCCAGCGCTTTTTCCGCCTCCTCCAATGTTTCCCCTTTTGTTATAACATGTCCGATCCGGTCCGGTCCGACCCGGAACGCATGGACTTTGTCTCCTGCTTCGTGGTCCAGGACAATTTCGCAGATCGCCGGATCCGAAGGATCATTCCGGTTCTCGATCGTTTGTATGACACCGGTCTGCGGGCTCTTCAACAGAGTGCAGGCGCACGGCTGATGGAGGCCCTCCGGGAAATACGGCTCCTCTCCCAGCGCGGCACGGATAATCTGCTCATACATGTCACAGCCGAAATAGATGGAATTGAGTTCGCTCAGGCCCGTGGCCCCGCCTCTCCCGGTCATCTCGACAATATAGGTTTGATCGTCTTTCAGAATCAGGTCCGCATTGACAGCACAGTTGTCCAGCCCCATGGCCCGGATTCCGCCGGTGAGCTGCCGTTTCAGATCTTCCAGGGCAGGCTCGCTCATCGCATAGGGGACATAATGTCCCGCCGGCACGCCGGTGTCTCCCACGAACATATAATTCCCGTGGGGCAGGATAAACCGGATCCGGCCGTCGTAGACAAACGCCTGCGCTCCGAAATCCCTGCCGGTGATGAACTCTTCAATCAGGTAATAATCTTTATGTGTAACTTCCTTTACGCGCTCCACCGCAGGAAGGATTTCCTCAGGGCGGTCCACTCTTGTGATCCCCCGGCTTCCGGAGGAATCCACCGTCTTGACAATCAGCGGAAACTCCATGCCCCCGATCTTCCCGAGGGGATCCTCTTCCAGACGGACACGGACAAATTTCGCCGTCCGCACGCCGGCCCCGGTAAGGCATTCTTTCATCAGGCTTTTATCGGTGGAAATCCGGGCCGCCTCCCGGGAAATTCCCTTCAGTCCCAGTTCATCGCAGACTCTGCCGATCGTAATTACGGCTACATCCGTCCCCACGGTCACGATCCCGTCGATCTTCATCTCGCGGGCTTTTTGCAGCACCGCTTCCTGATCCGTGGTATTAATATAGCAGACTTCATCCGCCTGGGCAAATCCGGGGTAATCGCCCGGAATGCTTACAGCAATGGTATGAATTCCCATTTCTTTTGCCCTGCGGATCAAAGGCACCTGGTAAATGCCGGCGCCCATAATCATCAGTTTCTTCATGCATTCTTCGCCGGTCCGGATCCGGCATCTTCCTTTCTCCCGGCTTTCTCGACGTCGCTCTCGAGCATCTCGTAGCGTTTCCCCTCTTCAATAAAGTACGGCCGCTGCCCGTGTTCGTCAATCCAGCGGACAACAAACTGCGGATTCTTGCTGTAGCCCAGGAAAATCCGTCCCACGTACTCTCCGATCAGGCCGATGAACAGCATGTTCATCCCCGAGAAGAAGGAAATCGCCGTCATCAGGGAAGGCCAGCCGATGGCGTACGCCGGATTCACCAGCTTGCGGATCACAATCACAATGGCCATCAGCACGGCAAGGGCAGAGATCGCAAATCCGCAGCGCGTTGCAATGCGGAGCGGTTCCACGGAAAAGCCCATAATATTCGTCCAGAGCTGAAACAGCTTGCTGAATGTATAACCGGACTCTCCCACCTCGCGCTCATGATGCTCAATCGGCACACAGGTAATATTCCGGGTGATGCGAAGGAACAGTCCCTGCAGATGGGTAAATTCACTCGGATACTGAACCGCATAGTCCCGGACAAACCGCCGGATCGCCCAGAAGCTGGACGTGCGAAGTCCCTTCGGTTTTTTCAGAAGGATGCGGACCGTTATATAGTTCATAAAGGTTCCGATATTCCGCCACCAGCTGTGCTTTTTATGGGGATAATATCCGTAGACGATATCGTACCCCTTGTCCAGCTCTGCAAGAATCTTCGGCATCTGGTCCGGATGGGTCTGCATATCGTCGTCCAGAGCCATAATCACATCGCCCCGGGCGTAATTGAGTCCAGCCATAATGGCATTGTGCTGTCCGGCATTTTTCGCCAGTTCGATAACCCGGACATTCTCGTAATCCTTTACCAGCTCCCTCAGAACCGTTACCGTCTTCCCGCCGTCGGGTGAGCAGTCGTCCACCAGAACAAACTCCGGCACACCTCTGCCCATTTTCCGGAATTCTTCCATCGTCAGCTCAACCACCTTGCGGATCGTCTGATCCGACCGATAGCAGGGAATAATAACAGAATACAGCATAAATCATCTCTCCTTCGGGTCTCATTCCTCGCAACACCGTCCTGACATTCGAATTGCCGCACTCTATAAGAATGCGGCAGTACAGTTCCTAAGAATCAGGAAAACGCTTTGTGATTGGAATGGACATTTGATATCAGGCAACCAGCACTCTGGTGCCCAGAGGCATATTGTCATAGACAAATTTCGCATATTCGTCCATCAGCCTTGCGCATCCGGAAGAAATCGGATATCCGATCTCGCTGGGGTCAATATAGGACCCGTCTGAATTTCTTCTCGGCCCGTGAATCGCATTTCCCTCGCCGGTCAGGTGGGAAGCCCAAAGTCCATACGCTCCGCCGCCCTTGGGGAAGTAGTACCTCTGTGATTTCTTGACAATACTGAGCTCTCCGCGCGGCGTCTGGGTCATGCCGTACTTGCCGGTCGCCGTCTCCCAGGTCGCGTAGTGTTTCCATTTCGCTCCCACCTTGGTGCGGCGGAATACATAGCAGTACTGCGTATAATAATTGATCCAGAGCATCCAGTTGCTCTCCGAACTCTGGGGATACATGACATTCACATAGTATTCGGCTACCAGCGGTCCGAAGGCCTTGGAATGATTCCAGTAGAGATCATCGAGCTGCGTGCAGATCCCGGTGCGCCCTTCCAGCTTGGTTCCGTCGTCAAGGACAAAATAAAGCGGAACATGGTCATTGGAAGAATCTCCGTACTCATAATTCTTCCAGGCGACACCGCAGACGGTACCGGCGTACAGCGTCACGGAGCCATTGCCGTCCAGGCGGTCCAGGGTCGCCGTTTCCGTAATCTGGACGGAATAGATATCTCTGGTGATCAGCCGCTGCGACTGCGTCTCAAGGGTCTCTACCTTGATGGAAATCGTATAGCCCTTTCCCTTCGCCTTATACCCGCCTTTTTCGCGGATGGCCCGGATACGGAACGTATAGGTCGTACCGTTTTTCAGGTTTTTGATCGTCGCGGCAGGCTTCTTTACCGTCTTGATCTTATGATACTTTCCATTGGTTTTCTGAAGAATATCATACCCGGTCGCCCCGTATACCGCCTTCCAGGTGAAGATCGCCTGCTTGCTGATCGACGCTCCGATCACGCCCTGAACGGCATCCGGCGTCAGCACTTTGGTCGTCGCTCTCGCCACATTGGAATGGGCGGAATAGTATTTCTTCCCGTTCTTTTTCTTATAGGCTACAATGTAGAAAGAATACTTTTTTCCGATCTTCAGTTTCTTTTTCAGGTATTGCGTCGTACTTTTCTTCTTGATCCGGGCAATCAGCTTGTAGCTGCCGTTCATATACGCCTTCCGCATATAGATCTCGTAGCCGGATGCGTCTGAAGAAGCTTCCCAGGTAAGCTGTACGCTTTTTTCATAGGCCTTGGCCTTCAGTTTTTTGACTTTCGCGGGTTTGTTTGACGCAAACGCATTGCCTGACATAAGCACCGTCAGACACGCGATCCACACAAGAAGCAGAAGCCCGCGGGCCGGTTTTCTCTCTGCTTTTTGTTCCAAAAATATTCCGTCTGTCCTGGAATCCTTCATTTCTTCTTCCTCCTGCCGAAAGCAGAACCCTTACTCTCCCGTCTTGCTCCCCCGTTGATATTCCGGCGTTTCGCCGGCCCCTCTTTCCTTTCCGGTCCGGCGTCTCCTATTCTTCCTCGATTATAATGAACCGCAGAAAAGTTGTCAATCGACGGCTTTCTTAAATCGGCGGCTTCCTGAAGATGATCGTTTCACGCTGTGCGTACCACGGTGTGTACTGTATAGTTTTCAGGAAAAAACTCCATCATCGGCCGCGTCGATAATCTCTGAGATATTCGTATATCCCAGTTCACACAGCTTATGCGCTGCCATTTCCGTTTTTTTTGTTTCTCTCCCGTAAAGGTAAATCTGCTGGCTCTGATCGGGGAGAACCGACATTGCAAGACCCGCAAGCTGATCATATGGGAGATTTGCCGCTCCGTCAAGATGTCCTTCTTCATACTCCCCCGGTGTCCCGATATCAACCAGAATATATCCGGTCTCATAGGTCATGAACTCCCGGGCCTGCTCCAATGTTATCTGTTCAAACGGTTTCCCCGGTGAGGGGCGGTATGTCTTCCATATAACGATGGCGGAAACCACCCCGACCGCAAACATACATCCCAGGACGATATATCTCGCTTTCTGTGAATGCTTCATTTTTATTTCTATTCTCCATCCCCGTTTACATCTGTTCTCCGCCCCTGTTTATATCCTGAAATCCGAAATCGGCAGCAGGCTTTCTATTGTTCCATCTTTCTATTGTTCCATTATGAAAGAGGTCAGTGAAATCGTTCTGGTTCTTAATTCCGCTTCCATCTTCATCTCTTCTTCATCAATTTCCGTAAAGAAGAATTCCAGAACCAGCTTCTGATCCTGTGATTTTACCAGTTCCGCCGGAACATCGAACACGATCCCCTCCTTTACCTGCGCCTTATCCGTTCTTGCATGGAAGCATTCTTCCCCGTTCGCCTGAATCAGAAGATCTGTATCTTCACTGGAGGCGGCCAGCGTAAACTGTACATGCAGGCTGCCGCTCTCCGGGCAGTCCGCGACCGGTATCTCCATTTTTCCGTAAGGGCCTGCCATCAGTGTCCGGAAACCTGTATTCTGCGTGAAGCCTTCGACACAATAACGATTTGCCGTTGCATCCGCCTTGAAAGAAAGTTCTGTTCCAAGAACATATGGTTCCGAACCGCTCTCATCTTTGTGGGATTCCACTAATTCCATCGCGTCATAATCACCCGCATGGGAAGTCGTACGGTATTCATTGATCAGCACCTGGCTGCTTCCGGAGACATTCTGGAAAAAGAACCGTTCCCGTTCCGTCAGGCTGTCAACCTCATCCAGTGACAGACCATACTGCTGCTCAGGTACATTCAGTGCAGCTGTTTCGTAAAGAATCACCGGCAGATCAAACAGGGAAAGCGGTGCGTCGCTGTCATGATACTCTTCCTGTGCGCCTGCCTTTTTGATCAGGAAATACGGCTGCTCCGCAACATGAAGGTTGCCATGATCCGCCGTGAGAATAATGGTCGCGTCATCATAATGACCGTTTTCCTTCAGGTCATTCAGAAGCTGTTCCACAATATAGAAACATCCTTCATCCTGCGTCACACGGTCCGACTGGTCTACTTTTGCCCCGTCTGCCGCCATAATATGCGGTTCATGTGCGCCGTTCAGATGATAAACACGGAAAGCGCGGTCGTATTTGTCCGAATAGCTGAACCCGGTCTCCTGATATTCACGGAAAAATTTCGGATCATTGTTTGTGCTGTAGCGATTGTTCCCGGCCTTTGCCTCCTCAAATTCCGCAGTATTAAACCACACGTATTTTTTCAACAGATGCGGCAGAAAACGCGAAAGTGTCATTTTATAGATTTTCTTTGACAGGATCCAGTCCGAAGCCGGCTTCGCTCCCTCTGTGGAGAAGTTTTCCACATACGCCGCGCAGCTGTCATCATAATAATTCGCATTTGAGTAGACTCGTACATTGATGCCGTCATCATACATCGCCTTCAGCGCATTCTCCCCGCCCCAGGCTTCCTTCAGATACTCCGTAAACGTACCTTCCCTGCGGAACGGGACGCCGGTCAGCATGGCGGGAAGCGCCACGATGGTACGCGCCGCCGCCGCGAGCGTATTTCCATAATGGACAAAGCCGGTCAGCTGCTGCGTATATTCGGGATGAAGATCAATGAATTCCTTATAGTATTCTTCATCCATCGTATCCAGAATGACAAGAATTGTGTTTTCCTTGTCGGACAGTTCATAAATGCCATCCCTGGTAACCGTCAGTTCCTGCTCGTTCGGCCGGAAAGTGACAAGCTGTACGGCCAGAGCCGGAATCTGTACAGCCGTCAGGAAAAGCGCCGCGATCATGATGCCGGTTCGTGTCTTTTCCTTCTTTAAAAAATGCAGAAGCACAAACGGAAGAATGATACACGCTGCCCAGACCGCCGTATTCACCAGGGCATACTTCGTATAATGCTGCCACTGGATTTCTGTTCCGTCCATGACGCCGCTTCCGTAACGAATGCTGATCAGGTTGCCCTGAAGATAGAATCCGAGCGCCGTTCCAAACGTAAGAGCCGTCAGCAGCCAGGAAATCTTTTCCGGAAGCACAAACGCCGCTAAAAGCAAAATGCCGAGAGCCGCAAGCGTAAACGGAAGAATACACCGCATGATATCCCCGAGACCAAACCAGAGTTCCTGCGCATTTGGCAGATACAGACTCAGAGGTCCGTAGAAAATCAGGGTAAATACCAGAAACAGCGCAACCGGAAGCATAAACAAAAGTCTTCCGATCCGGTTTTTCCCATTGTTTTTTTGAATGTTTCTTTCAGATTTCATGAAATCGATCCCTCTTAATCCTTTTTAATAT
>CACXHD010000195.1 GCA_902767335.1 uncultured Lachnospiraceae bacterium | reverse complement strand
GATCAGATGCTCTTTCTGCAATAAATCCGAGGACCAGGTCCGAAAGCTTGTGGCCGGGCCCGGAGGCGTCTATATCTGTGATGAATGCATCGATATCTGTGCTGAGATTATCGAGGAAGAGCTGGAAGCAGAAGAACGCAGTCTGGGGGAGAGTGATATCAATCTCATGAAACCGGCGGAAATCAAACGGTTTCTGGATGAGTACGTGATCGGTCAGGATGACGCTAAGAAATCTCTGGCGGTGGCGGTTTACAACCACTATAAGAGAATTCTCACCAGATCGGAACGCGGCAAGGACGACGTGGAACTGCAGAAGAGCAATATCCTGATGCTGGGGCCGACCGGTTCCGGAAAGACATACCTGGCGCAGACGCTTGCGAAAATGCTGAATGTTCCATTCGCAATCGCGGACGCCACAACCCTGACGGAAGCGGGCTACGTCGGAGAGGATGTGGAAAACATCCTTCTGAAACTGATTCAGGCAGCCGACGGGGATATCTCCCGGGCAGAGCACGGGATCATCTATATTGACGAGATCGACAAGATCACAAAGAAATCGGAAAATGTTTCGATCACGAGGGACGTTTCCGGAGAAGGCGTACAGCAGGCCCTGCTGAAAATCCTGGAAGGGACGGTGGCGTCGGTTCCCCCGCAGGGCGGACGGAAGCACCCGCATCAGGAACTGCTGCAGATTGATACTACAGATATTCTGTTCCTCTGCGGCGGCGCATTTGACGGACTCGACAAGATCATCGAGAGACGGCTTGACAGCCACAGCATGGGCTTCCAGGCGGATATCTATGATAAGCGGGAGACGAATGTAGGGGATCTGCTCCGAAAGGTCATGCCGGAGGATCTGATGAAATTCGGCCTGATTCCGGAATTTATCGGCCGCGTGCCGGTGGTGGTGTCCCTGGACGAACTGGACCGTGAGGCCCTGATCCGGATTCTGAAGGAGCCGAAGAACGCGATCATCCGCCAGTATCAGAAGCTGTTTGAGATGGATGGAGTAACGCTTCTGTTCGATTCGGATGCCGTGGAGGAAATCGCGGACCTGACGATGAAGCGCAAGACCGGTGCAAGAGGACTTCGCGCGATCATGGAACGGGCGATGCGGGATGTAATGTTCGAGATCCCGTCGAATGACGGAATCCACTCCTGCCGGATCACAAAAGAAGTGATCGACGGCGAGGGAGAACCGGTCTGTTCGGGAACAGATACCGTGACGGAAAAAATTGAGGAGACGGCCTGATGAATGACGATCCCAACGAGGAAATCCTCTGCCTTCCGGCAATAGCCATGCGGGGCCTGACGGTCCTGCCGCGGATGGTTGTACATTTCGATATCAGTGTGTCCAAATCGGTCAAGGCACTGGAGGCTGCACTGCAGGAACCTCCGCAGAAAATATTTCTGGTCATGCAGTCCGATCCGGAGGTTTCCAGTCCGGGTCCGGACGATCTGTGCCGTGTCGGGACCACTGCGTTTATCCGGAACATTGCGAAGCTTCCCCGCGGCCTGGTCCGCGTGATGGTGGAAGGAGCCTGCAGGGCTGTCCTTCTGGAGGCGGATGAGACTGCCGGCTATCTGAAGGCCCGGGTGCAGGAGACCGCTGCGGAAGACTGGCCGGAAGGGATGGAGAGCGAAGCCATGGAGCGGGCGCTCAAAGACATCTTCCGGGTTTATGCGGCCGAAAACAACCGGGTGAGCAAGGACCAGGAGCGTCAGATCCAGCAGATGAACGGGCTGCCCAGACTGATGGATCAGATGGCGGGCAACCTGCCCCTGGATGTACAGACAAGGCAGAAGATCCTTGAAGCGGAGAATGTCCACGACCGGTATGAAATCCTTACCACTTCCCTGGCGCAGGAAATCGAGGTCCTGCGGATCCGCAACTCGATCCAGCAGAAGGTCAAGGAGCGGGTGGATCAAAACCAGAGAAACTATATTCTGCGGGAACAGCTCAAGGTCATCCGGGAGGAACTGGGGGAAGAGCTGCCGATGCAGGAGGCGGACCGCTGGGAGGAAGAGACGGACAAACTGACTGCCCCGGAGACGGTCCGGGAGAAGATCCGTTACCAGATCCGCCATTTCCGTTCGCTTTCAGGCAACACGGCGGAAGCCTCCGTCTCCCGCACATATATTGAAACCCTGCTGGAGATGCCTTGGGATAAGATATCCGAAGACAACACGGATCTGAAGCATGCCCGGGACGTGCTGGATGAAGACCATTTCGGCCTGGAGAAGGTCAAAGAACGCGTGCTGGAGTTTATCGCAGTCCGTGCCCTGGCAGGAAAAGGGGACAGCCCGATCCTTTGCCTTGTGGGTCCCCCGGGGACCGGCAAGACGTCGGTGGCGCGTTCGGTTGCGAGGGCACTGGGAAGAAAATATATCCGGATTTCGTTGGGAGGGATCCGGGACGAGGCGGAAATCCGCGGGCACCGGAGAACCTATATCGGCGCCATGCCGGGAAGGATCGCCCAGGGACTGCGCACTGCCGGAGTGAAAAATCCCCTGATGCTTCTGGATGAGCTGGACAAGGTCAGCAGTTCCTACAACGGGGATCCGTCTTCCGCACTGCTGGAAGTCCTTGACTCGGAACAGAACTGCAGATTTTCGGATCATTATATCGAAATACCGATTGATCTGTCGGAGGTCATGTTCATCGCCACGGCGAATGACGCTGCGTCGATTCCGAAACCGCTTCTGGACCGCTGTGAGATCCTCGAGATCAGCAGCTACACCGAAAACGAAAAATACCATATTGCCGCGGAACACCTGATTCCGAAACAGATCGTCCGGCATGGACTGAAGGAAAAACAGCTGGTATTCAGTAAGGCGGCGGTGAACGCCATGATCAGCGGATATACCAGAGAGGCCGGAGTCCGGCAGCTGGAGCGCAGGATCGGCGAAATCTGCCGGAAATGCGCCAAAAAGATCCTGGAGGAAGATGCCCGGAAAATCCATATTCACAAAAGTGATCTGCCGGAATACCTCGGCCGGGTGCAGTATCGGATCAATAAGCGCAACGAAGAGGACGGCGTCGGGATTGCCCGGGGACTGGCCTGGACCAGCGTCGGAGGCGTGACTCTCCAGATCGAAGTCAACCGGATGCCCGGAACCGGGGATCTGGCGCTGACCGGGCAGCTGGGCGATGTCATGAAGGAGTCCGCGAGGACCGGAATGAGTTATATCCGGTCTGTCGCCGGGAAATACGGTATTGACCCGTCGTTTTTCCGTGAAAATGATATACATGTTCATATTCCGGAGGGGGCGGTGCCGAAGGACGGACCTTCCGCAGGGATCACCATGGCGACCGCAATCCTGTCGGCCGTGACGATGCGTCCGGTGCGTGCGGATGTTGCGATGACGGGAGAAATTACGCTCCGGGGCAGAGTGCTTCCGGTGGGCGGGCTGAAGGAGAAGCTGCTTGCAGCGAAGAACGCGCTGATGAAGACGGTTCTGGTCCCCGCGGAAAACAAAGCGGAAGTGGAAGAAATCTCTGAGGAGATCACCGGGGGACTGGAGATTCTCTATGTAAAGAACATGGATCAGGTTCTGCAGACAGCCCTGATCAGCCGGAAAGAAGAACATACCTGAGGAGCACATCATGAAGATTCAGAGCGCAGTGCTGGAGACGGTCTGCGGAATTACAAGTAAATTGCCGGAGCATGCGGATCCGGAGATTGCGTTTGCCGGCAAATCGAACGTCGGAAAGTCTTCTCTGATTAATAAGCTGATGAACCGGAAGAGCCTGGCCCGCACCAGTTCTTCCCCCGGGAAGACCCAGACGATCAACTTTTACCGGGTCAACGACCGGTTTTTCCTGGTCGATCTGCCGGGATACGGATATGCCAGGGCCAGCGCCCGGGAAAAACAGCAGTGGGGCGTGATGATTGAGCGGTATCTTCATTCCTCCCCGCAGCTGAAGGCGGTGTTCCTGCTGATTGATATCCGGCATGAACCGGGAGAAAATGATATACAGATGTTCCGCTGGATCTGTGCGTGCGGGTTTACACCGGTGATCGCAGCAACAAAAGCGGACAAAATCAGCAGGGCGGCGGCGGATGCCTCCGTCCGGAAAATCCGGGAAATCCTCGGAATGAAAGAAGAGATGCGGGTGATCCCGTTCTCCGCGGTGACCGGCCAGGGACGGGAGGAGATCCTGCGAACGGCCGCGGAACTGATGGGCCTGCCGGAGGAGACGGCCGTGGAAGGGACAGATCTGCCGGAGGAGACGGCCGCAGAGCAGACGGAACTGCCGGAACAGACGGCCGCAGAGCAGACGGAACTGCCGGAGGAAGCAGCCGCGGAACAGACGGATCTGTCGCAGAAGCCGGCCGCGGAGCAGACAGACCGGCCGGAGGCCGGAAAGAAGCACGCGCAGCAGGCAGCAGACGGAATACGTTCCGAAAAGAAGCGCTGGCCGAAGAGTGAACGGGGCAAGGCAAAACAGAAGGCAAAAAAGAAGGCAAAGCGCATGTCGCACGAGTAAGCGCCGAAGGGAGACGAGTATGAGCAGAGAGCTTTCAAAGACTTATGATCCGAGCGGGATGGAGGAGCGGATCTATCAGAAATGGCTGGATAAAAAATATTTCCATGCGGAAGTTGACCGCAGCAGGAAACCATTTACGATCGTCATGCCTCCGCCAAACGTAACCGGCCAGCTCCATATGGGACATGCGCTGGACAATACGCTTCAGGATATTCTGATCCGCTATAAGAGGATGCAGGGATACAATGCTCTGTGGCAGCCGGGGACAGACCATGCCGCCATCGCCACGGAGGTGAAGGTCACCAATATGCTCAAAGACCAGGGCATCGACAAGCATGAGATCGGACGCGAGGCGTTTCTGGAGCATGCCTGGAAGTGGAAGGAAGAATACGGCAGCCGGATCGTGAAGCAGCTGATGAAGCTCGGCGCCTCCGCCGACTGGGACCGGGAACGGTTTACTATGGACGAAGGCTGCTCCGAGGCTGTGGAGACGGTTTTTGAAGATCTGTACCGGAAAGGTTATATCTATAAAGGCAGCCGGATTATCAACTGGTGCCCGGTCTGCCAGACATCCCTCTCGGACGCCGAAGTGGAGCATGAAGACCAGAACGGAAGCTTTTGGCATATCCGTTATCCCATCGTCGGAGAAGAGGGCCGCTATGTGGAGATCGCTACCACGCGTCCGGAGACGATGCTCGGAGATACCGCCGTGGCAGTCAATCCCTCGGACGAACGGTATCAGGACATTGTCGGGAAAATGCTTGAGCTTCCGCTGACCGGCCGCACCATTCCGGTCATCGCGGACGAATATGTCGACAGAGAATTCGGTACCGGCTGCGTGAAGATCACGCCGGCCCATGACCCGAACGACTTTGAAGTCGGCGTCCGGCATGGCCTTGCGGAAATCAACATCCTCAACGATGATGCGACCATCAACGAAAACGGCGGGAAATACGCGGGAATGGACCGTTATGCCGCCAGAAAGGCGATTGTTGCGGATCTGGACGAGCTCGGCCTGCTGGTAAAGGTGGTTCCGCACCAGCATGCGGTCGGTGTTCATGACCGGTGCGGCACAACCGTAGAACCGATGGTGAAACCGCAGTGGTTCGTTCGCATGAAGGAGATGGCCCAGGCGGCTCTGGATGTGGTTAAAACAGAGGATCTGAATTTCGTCCCGGACCGCTTTGAAAAGACCTACAGCCACTGGCTGGAGAACATCCGTGACTGGTGCATATCCCGTCAGCTCTGGTGGGGACACCAGATACCGGCGTATTACTGCGATGACTGCGGCGAGATGGTGGTCCGCAAAGGCGGGGCTCCCGAGGTCTGCCCGAAGTGCGGAGGAACGCATTTCACAAGGGACGAGGATTCCCTGGATACATGGTTCTCCTCGGCGCTCTGGCCGTTCTCGACGCTGGGCTGGCCGCACAAAACGGAGGAAATGGACTATTTCTTCCCGACG
>CACXHD010000194.1 GCA_902767335.1 uncultured Lachnospiraceae bacterium | reverse complement strand
TCTTCAAGTGCAGTTCTTTAAGGGTCGGAGGAAACGGTACAGGACGCTTCGCCGTTTACGGGAGAACAGGACCGGTAATCGATCCGCCAGGTCTGTAAAGCGCCCTCCGGAGCAAACTGAAAGACCGCCTGCATCCGCCGGCTGGGGTGGATATGGAGCGCCTGGTCAAGCCGGATGGTTTCCGTGATCCGGCGGATGTCTGCCTCGGAAAGCTCCGGATGCTGCCGGCAGACCCCGAGCACAAAGTCCGTAAAAATCTGATAGCGCTGCTGTACGGAAGGACGGCGGGTCTCATATCCGCTGCTGCGGTAGTAGTCCGCCAGAGCAGCAAACAGAGAAAACGGATCGGGGAACAATGCTTCCACCAGCGGCAGACTTCTGCGAAAGCCCTGGGAGTTGACGAATTCTTCGACCCGGTCGCTGATCCGGTGCAGCAGGGACAGCTCGTCAAAGGAAATCCACTGCGTCTGAAGGATCTCATAGGGAGCCGCGGGGGAGGCAACCAGGCCATATTCCTCCCGGCGCTCGTCCAGCTCGGTGCCGGGCAGGAGCTTCAGAAAGCCGAGCTGAAGCTGGTGGGGCCGCATCCGGTAGACCTCTGCGAAGGAATCGCGGAAGCTGTCGAGACCTTCCCAGGGCAGTCCGGCAATCAGATCCAGGTGCAGATTGATATTCTGCCCGGGCGTAAGGACGGCCATCAGATGCCGGACCGCATCCAGGCGGGTGTTTCGGTGTACGCTTTGGAGAGTCTGCGGATTGGCGGACTGGACGCCGATTTCCAGCTGAACCAGACCGGGGCGGAGCGTGGACAGCAGGGACAGCTCCTCGTCCGTCATCCGGTCCGCTTCGATCTCAAAGTGAAAATTCGTGACGCCGTTGTCATGCTCCTTCAGATACTGCCAGATCGTGAGCGCGCGCTCCGCGGAGGCGTTGAAGGTGCGGTCCACAAATTTCACCTGCCGGACATGGTGGTCCAGAAAAAACTGAAGTTCGTCCAGGACCCGGGGTAGAGGACGATACCGGACGCCCCGCTCTGCGCCGGACAGGCAGTAGGCGCAGGCGAAGGGACAGCCGCGGCTCGTCTCATAATAAAGAATCCGGTTGGAGAAAGCGGACAGATCCTCTTCATAGAGAAACGGGACGCATGCCAGGTCCACGGGGGCAGCCATGCCGTTGTGGACGAACTGATCCCCGTTGAAATACGCTGTCCCCCGGACGTTTTTCAGAAGATCCGGAAAGGATTCGAAGAATGCAGGCTCCATGGTCAGCGCAGCGAGCGCAGAGAAGGTCTCCTCGCCTTCGCCCAGCATGACCAGGTCCGCACCGGTTTTTCGCAGGAACGCCTCCGGCGCATAAGAAGCCTCCGGCCCGCCGGCCCAGATCTGGGCGGCGGGTTTTTTGATTCTCCGCAGATCCGCGATGAGCCGGCAGACCGTATCGATATTCCAGATGTACGTGGAAAACGCGATCACATCGGCCTGCTCTTCCATAATCCCGGAAAGGACATCCTGATACCGGTCGTTGATAGTATACTCTGCGATCCGGATCTCCGGAAGATCTTTGCGCAGGGAGCCGGCATATGCCTTCAGACTGTAAACGGCGGGACAGGTATGAATATACTTGGCATTGACAGCTGTAAGAAGAATTTTCATGCGGTTTCTCCAGGGAGGGATCATCTTACAAAGTTGGTGTAAATCCGTTTCTCATATACCGGCGCTTCGATTCCGGCGCTGCGGCCTGCCTCAATGCTTTTCTGCAGCCAGGCAATATTCTGGCCGAGTACGCGCATCGTCTGCAGCCCCTCCGGATCGCCCGCCACTTCCTCCGGCGCCATGCCGTGGACCTGGTTCCAGTACTCGGAGCCGACGATGGTCATGGAGCAGTTCAGAAAACACTGATTCAGTGCCATGAAAGCGCCGCTCGCGCCCCCGCGCCGGCAGGAAAGGACCGAAGCGGCAAGCTTCCGGTAGAGACGGTATTCATTGATCAGGCACAGACGGTCAAGAAAGGACAGCAGAGGTCCGCTGGGACATCCGTAGTAGACCGGAGAGCCGGCGATGATTCCGTCGATCGTATCCAGGCGCCGTGTGATGTCGTTGACTTTGTCGTCAAAGATACACTCGCCGGTGGACTGGCATGTCATGCATGCGGTACATCCGTGCTGGGGTTCATTTCCCAGAAAAACCCATTCGGTTTCCATACCTTCCGCCTGCAGCGCTTTCTCCAGCTCATGCAGCGCGGTATAGGTGCAGCCATGTTCATTCGGACTGCCGTTGATCAGCAAAAATTTCCCCATCTGTAAAACCTCCTTCATACAAACCTATTATTCAGACAACGAGACGCATTTTCTGTAATTATATCATTGATTTCGCCGCTTGTACTGCGGAATCCATCTTTTATTGCTGCGTACGGCTCTGCCGGCTGTGAACCGTAAGCTTTAGTTGACGGATACGGCGATTTTGGAGTATCTTAAGAATATCGGAGGAACTGTGAAAAAGGGAGACAGGGGACGGATCTGTGTCTCCTTTTCTTTCAAAGGAGACACAGATCCGTCCCCTGTCTCCCTTATTCGGGCTTGAAAGGAAGAAGACAATGAAAAAAGCCAGTATTATTCTGGATCGGGATTACCTGATCGGCCGGATCGACAAGCGTCTGTTCGGGTCCTTTATTGAACACCTCGGCCGGGCGGTTTATGGCGGCATTTACGAACCGGATCATCCGCTCGCGGATGAACTGGGCTTCCGGAAGGATGTCATACAGGCTGTCCGCGAACTGAATGTCCCGCTGGTGCGGTATCCCGGCGGCAATTTTGTTTCCGGTTTTCAATGGGAAGACAGCGTCGGCCCCCGGGAGAGCCGGCCGAAACGGCTGGACCTGGCATGGTTTACAACGGAAACCAATGAGGTGGGACTCCATGAGTTTGCAGACTGGGCGGAAAAGGTGGACAGCGAGATCATGTACGCCATTAATCTCGGCACCCGCGGACCGATGGAGGCCAGAGACATTGTGGAGTATGCGAATCATCCGGGAAACAGCCGGTATTCGGACATGCGCATCGCGAACGGACGGAAGGACCCGTTCAATATCCGCCTCTGGTGCCTCGGCAATGAAATGGACGGCCCGTGGCAGATGGGGCAGAAAACCGCGTACGAATACGGCAGGATTGCCAACGATGCGGCAAAGATGATGAAATGGGTGGATCCCTCCATCGAACTGGTCGCGTGCGGTTCCTCCGGGTCCGGGATGCCGACCTTCGGCGACTGGGAGCTGACGATGCTCAACGAGTGCTATGAGAATATCGACTATGTATCCCTGCACCGTTATTACGGCAATCCGACCGGCGATACTGCCGGATTCCTGGCGCGCACCATGGACATGGATGACTTTATCCGGAGCGTCGCGTCCATCTGTGATGCAGTCAAGGGAAAGAAACACAGCAAAAAGCAGATACATCTCTCCTTCGACGAGTGGAACGTCTGGTATCATTCCGCCGAACAGGACAAAGAGATCTGGAAACAGGATAAATGGAACCGGGCGCTGCCGCTTCTGGAGGACGTCTACAATTTCGAGGACGCCCTTCTGGTCGGGTCCATGCTGATTACCCTGATCCGCAACGCGGACCGGGTAAAGATCGCATGCCTGGCACAGCTGGTCAACGTCATTGCGCCGATCATGACCCGTAACGGCGGGGGATGCTGGGCACAGACGATTTATTATCCGTTTATGCATGCCTCGAAATACGGGCGGGGTACGGCGCTTCAGGCAATCGTGGACGCGCCGGTCTATGACTGCAGCGACTATGAAAATGTCCCGGTCATTGATGCGGCGGCGACCCGGGGCGACGACGACAGCCTGACGGTTTTCTGCGTCAACCGGGACCTGACAGAGGAGTGCGCGCTGTCCCTGGATCTGCGTTCTTTCGGAGACCTTAGGATGACAGAACATATTGTGCTGCATCATGACGACGTAAATGCGGTCAATACGGAGGAGAATCCCCGTGAGGTCTTCCCCGGATCCGTCCCGACAGCTGCGCCGGATCATGGGAGGGTGACGGTTAAGCTGCAGCCGCTGAGCTGGAATGTCATTCGTTTTGAAAAAAAACCCATTGATTAAATCTCGTGAAAAGTATAGGATAGAGATTGCAGAAAAACGGAAGAACCTGTTTTGTTCAGAACGGAGGAGCTGTCATGACGGAAGAAACCGGATACTATGATCCGCAGGATCATCCCTGGATTGAGATGACCGATGATTCTGTGGATGAAGACACCATGGTAATCAGATACAGTCTGGATGAAATCCGTCTGGGCTGACGAAACGGATGGAGCCTTACTGCCGGGAGGCAGTTAAGGCTCTGTTTCATCTGGAAGGGACTTCGGAGAAATTGCCTTTCAAAGGAGATCCGGAGGAATTGCCTTTGATGATGAAAATACTTTCTGCGTGTGTATCTGCACGTAAGAAAGATGCCGGTTCGCCGGGGGCACCGGATCTGAAAGAGGAAAGGAGACGAAAACATATGTCATCAGCTGCAGCAAAAAACAGAAAAACAAAAGCCGGCACGGATCGTGCAAACGCTGTTTCCACAAAGGTGGAACCGGACATCGCAACCAAGGCAGTGATCACGGAGCCTTCGGAGGTGACGGTGTCGATCCAGTCTCTGCTCGGCGGAAACATAACGGTGGATGAGATCATCGCCAGAGTCCATGCGGCGGCGCCGGATGCGACGGAGATTTATGTAAAAACCGAGGAGAATAAGGCATATTACGTCGGAAAGAAGAGCCGGGGTTTTGTCGTACTCTGGGAGTGAAGGGCTGTGAATAGAGTAGCAATAAATGGAAAAAGCGCACGAAACCATGCCGGAGGCAGAGAGGAAATTCAATATGGGTGAGAAAAACAGACCTTCGTTTTCATCGGACTATATGGAAGGGACACATCCCCGGATCCTGCAGCGGCTGGCAGAGACCAATCTGGTGCAGTCGGCCGGATACGGGGCGGATGAATTTTCCGAATCGGCGAGGGAAAAGATTCGTGCGGCCTGCCATGCGCCGGAGGCCGATGTGTTTTTCCTGGTCGGCGGGACGCAGACCAATGCGGTCATGATCGATGCGTTTCTGGCGTCGTATCAGGGCGTTGCGGCAGCAGACAGCGGCCATATCAGTGTACATGAGGCGGGCGCCATCGAATTCGGAGGCCATAAGGTGCTGACGCTGCCGAATCATGAGGGAAAAATCTCTGCGGAGGATCTGGAGAAACTGCTGAAGGATTTCCGGGAGGACGAAAGCCATGAGCACATGGTCATGCCGGGAATGGTTTATATTTCCCAACCGACGGAATTCGGCACCCTGTATTCCCTGGAGGAACTCAAAAAGATCAGCGCTGTATGCCGCGCGGAGCAGATCCCTCTGTATCTGGACGGAGCAAGGCTGGCCTATGCGCTTTCCTGTCCGGAAAATGATGTCACGCTGCCGGATCTCGCAGCTGCGTGTGATGCTTTTTATATCGGCGGGACAAAGTGTGGTGCCCTGTTCGGCGAGGCCGTCGTTATTCCGGAGCATAACCGGATCCCGCATCTGTTTACGATGATCAAGCAGCATGGCGCTTTGCTGGCCAAGGGAAGAATTGCCGGCCTGCAGTTTGACACACTGTTTACCGGGGATCTGTATGACCGGATCGGCAGCACGGCGATCGAAGCGGCGGACCGGATCCGCCGGGCGCTGGAGGAGAAAGGATATACCTTTGCATTCCGTTCCCCGACGAACCAGATCTTTATACTGCTGGAAAAGACGAAGGCACAGGCGCTGGCGGAGAAGGTGGAACTGGGATTCTGGGAGAATGCGGACGATGCCCATGTCGTGATGCGGATTGCCACAAGCTGGGCGACGCGGCCGGAGGACGTGGATTACCTGATCGAGTGTCTCTGAGGTAAAGCAGATGCGGAACAATGAAACCGAAGTGCTGCGATAATCAAACAGGAGTGTTGCGGAAGTGAAACTGCAGAAACTGACGCCGGAGTATGACGCGCAGCTTGCGCAGCTGATCCGGACCAATCTGAAAAACCATGGCCTCGATATTCCGGGCACGGTTTATTATGATGAAGGCCTGGATCATCTCAGCACCTTTTATCAGGAAGATCCCGAACACAGGGCGTATTTTATCCTGACGGAAGAAGATGAGGTGACCGGCGGCATCGGCCTGGCGGAATTTGAAGGCTTTCCGGACTGCGCGGAGCTCCAGAAGCTGTACCTTGCGGACCGGGTAAAGGGGCAGGGGCTGGGATACCGTCTGATCGCCCGGATCGAGGAAACTGCCCGGGAGCTCGGCTATCAGTGGATCTACCTGGAGACCCATACGAACCTGCAGGCTGCCATACATATCTATGAGCGGTCCGGATACGTCCGGATCGACCGGCCGTCCTGTGTCGTTCACAGTACGATGAACCGGTTTTACCGGAAAAAGCTCTGAAAAACGGAACGCTCCGGCATGGAGAAAGGGTTTCTCCGGGTTCGGAAAAAGGAAAGGATTTCAAAGGAATGAAGACAGGACTGGTCATGGAAGGCGGCGCGATGAGGGGGATGTTCACCTGCGGCGTGATCGATGTTTTTCTGGAAAACGGCATTACGTTTGACGGCGCTGCCGGCATCTCCGCCGGAGCAACCTTCGGCTGTAATTTCAAGTCCCGCCAGATTGGGCGTGCACTCCGCTACAACAAAGCATACTCCAGGGATCCGAGGTACTGCAGTGTCCGCTCTCTGCTGAAGACCGGAGATCTTTTCGGCGTCGAGTTCTGCTATCATGAACTGCCGGATGTACTGGATCCCTTTGACCGGGAGACGTTTCAAAAGAATCCGATGGCGTTTTACGTCGGAGCGACCGATGTGGATACCGGAAAGATCGTCTTTCATAAGTGCACGGACGGAGGAGCGGCCGATATCGAATGGATGCGCGCTTCCGCGTCGATGCCCGTGGTATCACGGCCGGTGCAGATCGGAAACTATACGCTGCTCGACGGGGGGATTGTCGATCCGGTTCCCTACCGGTTTATGGAATGCAAAGGATATGACCGGAATGTCATCATTCTGACGCAGCCGGACGGTTATGTGAAAAAACCGAGCGCTCCGGCGATGCAGGCGGCACTGCGCAGATACCCTGCGATCGCAAAGGCGATGGCGGTGCGCCATCTTCGCTACAACCGGCAGATGGAGGAAATCCGCCGGAGAGAGAATGCCGGCACGGTCTATGTGCTTCGTCCCCCCGAGCCGCTGCAGATCGGGAGAACCGAAAAGGATCCGAAGGAACTCGAGCGGGTATACCAGATCGGCCGCACCGCGGCGCAGGACCAGATGGACGCCATCCGTTCGTTTCTGGGCAGTGTCAAATAAGCTGTGAAAAATAGGATGAGGGATTATAAATGAGTCAAAAGCGAGTCAAAAGGACGCTGTGTCAAAGGTAAGCAGCGCCCCCATTGACTCGCTCACCTTCAAGGTCGCCCGGCGGGCGACCGTTTTTTTTCCGACATCTGGTATTCTTGTCTCAGCAAACAGAAATACGGAGCGAATGAAACGAAATGTTTTATGCGTTTCAACAATTCTGAGACAGGAGGAAAAACAGATGAGAAAAGGATTGACAGAACTGGTAATGATTTTGGACCGCAGCGGTTCCATGCGGGGACTGGAGGCCGATACCATCGGCGGCTTCAACAGCATGATTGAGAAGCAGAAGAAGGAGGACGGCGAGGCGTACGTATCGGTCGTGCTGTTCGATGACCGGACAGAAGTTCTTTATGACCGGGCGGATCTGCAGAGGGTTGAGCCGATGACGGACCGCCAGTATTATGTGCGGGGCTGCACGGCGCTGCTGGATGCGGTCGGGGAGGCAATCCATCATATCGGAAATGCCCACAAATATGCCCGCCCGGAGGACGTGCCGGAGAAAACCATTTTCATCATCACGACCGACGGCATGGAAAATGCCAGCCGGCGGTATGGATATGACCAGGTCCGCAGGATGATTGAGCAGCAGAAGGAGCGTTATCACTGGGAATTTATGTTCCTGGGGGCAAATATGGACGCGGTAAAGGAAGCCGCGCGATTTGGGATCAGCGCCAGCCGCGCGGTACGCTATGAACATGACAGTGCGGGGACAGAGCTGAACTACTCGGTAGCTTCTTCGGTGGTCGGACGTGCGAGAAGAGCCGCATCGGTCGAGGAGATGGCGGCGATGTTTGACGACGAGGAGACCCTCGCCCCGATCCGCGAAGACTATGCGCGCAGGCATCGGGAGTGAAGATTACACAGGAATTGACATATTGACTGTAGAACTTTATAATACGTGTATCCTCGAAAGAGGATAGAGGCACTGCAATAAGACGGCAGGCGGTTGGCTATGATCTCCGAAAGGAGGTGATAGTATGCGAATTACATTACATATCGGCAGGTTTACCCTTACGATAATCGTAAAAAGCAACAATCGCCACTCTGCCAAGTGACGATTGTTGGTGATTTGATTCGCTGATTTTCCCATTTAGTAGAGCCGACCGCCTGACGGCAGTGCCTCTTTATGCTATTATTCTAAATCCCCTGTGATTCTCTGTCAAGATTATTTGTGCTTGTATCCTGTATAGATGCACAGCGCAAAGAATATACATGTCAGGAACGCAAATCTTTTATGCCACTTCATAAACGTTCCTCCCGCCATCCTCCCGGTTCGCCCGGGCAAGAAGCATTAATTAACCAAAGTACCGATCCAGCAGGCCCTTGAATGCCTTGCCGTGTCTGGCCTCGTCCTTGGCCATCTCATGCACGGTGTCATGGATTGCGTCGAGATTGAGGGCTTTGGCTCTCTTGGCCAGATCCAGCTTGCCGGCGGTAGCGCCTGCTTCGGCATCGACACGCATCTCAAGATTCTTCTTGGTGCTCGGGGTTACGACTTCGCCCAGAATTTCCGCAAATTTCGCAGCATGTTCCGCCTCTTCATAGGCAGCTTTCTCCCAGTACAGGCCGATCTCCGGATAGCCTTCGCGGAAAGCGACTCTGGACATTGCCAGATACATGCCGACCTCGGAGCATTCTCCGTTGAAGTTGGACCGAAGATCCGTGATAATGTCTTCGGGAACACCGTCGATGATGCCTACTTCATGCTCGCAGGCCCAGGTAATCTTGCCTTCTTCCATTTTGTCAAACTTGGAAGCCGGCGCTTTGCACTGCGGACATGCTGCCGGAGCAGTTTCGCCTTCATAAATATAACCACAGACTCTGCATACCCATTTTGCCATAATCCATTCTCCTTTTTTAAAATGAAATCTTATTGTTCGCCGGCACAGCGTCGGCACAGCCCGTAAGCATTCATCACAATCTCGTCAACACTGCCGTCCGTCAAAGAAGCAGCTTCTGCCATGAGATGATCGGTATCCGGAAACATCAGGTCCGCAACGCAGTGGCACTTCCGACAGATAAAATGGAAATGCCGGGAAATGTTTCCGTCAAAGCGGTCGGGACCGTCTCCGGTCGGGATTTTGCGGATCTCACCCAGCTGTGTCAGCAGGGCAAGATTTCGATACACCGTACCGAGACTCAGCCGGGGATCTTCCTCATGGAGACTGGCATAGATCATTTCCGCGGTCGGATGATCCATCCGGTCTGTCAGACATCGCTTGATTGCTTCACGTTGACGGCTGTATTTTAAAGTCGCCATGTCTGCCTCCGAAACTAAAACCAGTAATAGTTACTGATATTAATATATACGTGGGATGCAGAGTTAGTCAATAGGTTACTTTGTTAGAGCAATAGAACTTGTCTGTCCTGTAAAGCAGATCAAAAGTCTGCGTTTTCCCCAGCGCTTTACGCCATGGATCTGCTTGTCAGCAGAGCGGAAATGGATGTATATTGAGATGGATTACACCAGAAGAATCACGCAGACAGGAGAAAAGACGGATGATGAAAAACGGATCCATTCTTGAGAAGGATTTTGTGGAACAGGAGCTTGCATACTGGAATATCCCCGGCGTTTCCTACACCATATGTTCCGGCGATGCCCTGCTGGAAGCCGGCGGCTTCGGGTGGCGGGATCGGGAGCGGAAACTTCCGATGACAGCGGATACCCTGGGCGGGATCGCGTCCTGCTCGAAGGCATTTACATCCGCCGTGATCGCTTCGCTGGCCGAGGAAGGGATCCTGGATTATGACCGGCCGGTGAGGGAATACCTGCCGGAATTCCGGATGAAAGATCCGGCGGCGGATGCGCAGTGTACGATCCGCGACATGCTGTACCACCGGACCGGCCTGGCTCCGCACGATGCGCTGTGGCCGGACCCGGACATGTCACCGGAAGAGCTGATCCGCCGCCTGCGATACCTGGAGCCGAACCGTCCGTTCCGCAGCAGCGCGCAGTACAACAACACCATGTACGCGCTTCTGGGAGCAGTCGCCGCCGTGATGAGCGGAAAAAGCTGGGAAACACTGGTGCAGGAGCGGATCCTGGATCCCCTCGGAATGCGGAAAAGCTGTCTGACGGTTGCCGGGATGCGCAGTCAGGAGGACTGGGCGAAGGGATACTTCGGACGGGACCGGTGCGCTGAACTTGAAGAAATGGATCCCTGGGAGATGGATATTGCCGGGCCGGCGGCCGGGGTCAATACCAGTGCCCGGGAGATGACCGCCTGGCTGATGCTGCATCTGAAAAACGGCGTATACCGGGGAAAACGGCTGTTTTCGGAATCATCGATGCGGGAGATGCACCGCGCGGCCATGGACATTTCCGCATTTCCGTGGCGGTTCCCGGAGGTGCCGGGCATCGGGTGGTATGGAATGGCTTGGAAAACGACATTTTACAGGGACCGGAAGATCGTCTATCACTGTGGTGAAATCGAGGGATACTGTTCCATCGAACTGTTCCTGCCGGACCGGGATTTCGGCATGTTTGTGCTGTGCAACCGCCACAAGCCCCAGACGCCGTTTCTGATGGAACTGGTCTATACGGCCATTGACCGGTACTTTGACTTTCCAGAGACAGACTGGGCTGAGCGCCTGCATCCATATGAGAAGATCTTCGGCGGATCCTGTGACGACTGGGGCGTTGACCGAATGCCCGGGGAAAATGTGAAAGGCACCCTTCCTTCGCATCCGCTTTCGGAATATACCGGCGTCTATGAGAATCCGGGTTACGGAAGGCTTGCGATCCTTCCGGAAATGCGGGGTCTGGACCTGCATTACAAAAAATGGGTTCTGCCGCTGGAGCATTACCATTACGATACGTTCAAGGTTTCCGGACTGAAGGAAGATACCCTGTACTATACATTGCCGCTGACCTTTCAGACCGACCCGCTGACAGGACAGATCGCTTCGTTCACCCTGCCGCTGGAGATCACGGCTGCGCCGATCCGGTTTTCGAGAACGGACCTGTGCCGCCACGCCGGAGAGGAAGATCTGCCGGCGGTGGTGAGGATCTATGATAAGATTCACACGGAGGAGGAGAACGGCAGATGCACGACCGGATGGAAACGGGAGATTTATCCGACCGCAGCGTCCGCAGAGCGGGCACTGGAAACGGGCGACCTGTTTGTCATGGAAACGAACGGCCGGATCGCGGCGTCCGCCCGGATCAACCGCATACAGGATCCCGCCTATGCAAAAGCCGCATGGACCATCCCGGCCCGTGACGATGAGGTCATGGTCCTGCATACGCTGACGGTGGATCCGGAGCTGGCCGGAAAAGGGACCGGCAGCGCCTTCGTCCGCTTTTACGAGGCGTATGCCAGGGCGCGCGGCTGCAAAGTGCTGCGTATGGATACCAATGAGAAAAACACGGCGGCCCGGGCACTTTACCGAAAACTCGGATACCGGGAGGCGGATATTGTTCCCTGCGTGTTTCAGGGACTGGAGGGCGTACGGCTTGTGTGTCTGGAGAAGGAAGTAATGCGTCCGCATTTCACGGACAGATCGTAAGCAGCAGCGGCAGCCGTCCCCGAATCGGAGCGGCGGCCCGGCTTTTAAGAAAGAATTTTGTTGAAATGCCCCCTTTGCACTTATATAATGGACTGCAAAGGGGGTAAAAATATGCGTAAAGTGGGTAATATACTCATCTGGCTGGCTGCGATCGCTGTATGCGGCCTAATGACATATCTGACATTGAACTCCGGTCTGATGACCATTGCCTATAACCTCGGCGTGCTTGCGCTGATGGTGGTGATCATTTTCTTCGCGTGGTTTTTCGGCTTCCGCAGGATGTCGAAGACGGTCCGCGGGCTTGATCTGGCGGCCGAAAAGCTGGTCGGCGCCTACCGGGAGCCTTCCGAACTGGGAAAACTGACCCGTGCGGACGCAGAGATCTTCGAGGTCGAATATCTGGACCGGAAGTATCAGGAATATCTCGGATTTCTGAGAAAAACCAACAGTCCGTGCGATATCAGCGACTATATCGGGGAATATGAGATCAACAACTATACCCATCGCCGGACCGTGGAGATGGTGCCGGATATTCTGACGAGTCTGGGCATCCTGGGCACGTTCGTGGGCCTGGTACTGGGACTGCGCGGTTTCAATCCGGTCTCCTACGAAGCCATGGCTTCTTCGATCACCTCTCTGGTGGAGGGCATCAAGGTGGCGTTTGTGACGTCCATCTACGGAATTGCCCTGTCGGTCGCTTTTTCCTATTCTCTGCGCAAAGCGCTGAGCCATGTGTCGGAGAGCCTGGACAATTTTACTGACAAATATTATGTCTGTGCCGTTCCGCCGACGGATTCCTCTTCGATTAACCGGGTTCTGGCAAATCAGAAGGAAAACACCCGCGCGGTCCAGGAACTGAGCACACAGATGGCGTCCGAAGTGTCCCGGGCAATGACGGAACAGATGACGCCGGTGCTGGAGGAAATGAACCGGACGCTGGATCATTTCACCCAGGTGGTCACGATGAACCAGGAGGAGATGCTGGAGAATGTCGCAGCCTCGGTGATGGCTGCCATGAAGAAGGAATTCATCGCAGAGTTTCTGGAGATGCGTTCCCTGCTGAAAGAGACAAACAAGGCGCAGGAAGAATTCCTGGAATATACGGAGAAAGCCCAGACCCAGCTGCAGGAAAATCTGCGGATCAGCACCAGGGAGATCGGACGCGCATCCGCGGATTCCGCTTCCGCCCAGAAGGAGGCGATGGCGCAGATCCGTACACAGCAGGAGCATCTGACTGAGTTTGTGGAGTATATGACGAAGGTGATGCAGTCTATGGCCCGGATGCAGGAAGCCAATGAGAAGGCCGCCGCATCGATGGAGAAACAGGCGAAGGCGATGGAGGAGACGGCCCGCCAGGCGTCCGAATCTGCCCGCGCGGCCAACCGGTCTGTGGCGGAAGCGGCACAGGCTGCAAAAGACGCGTCCGTACCGACGGTGTACCAGAAGATCGAAGATATCGATGAGCTGACAGAGCGCCTGGACCAGATGATCCTTCTCCTGGAAAAGCAGCAGAAAACGCAGACAAAACCAAGACGCAGCTTCTTCGGCTGATCGTTGGATGTCTGTACGGGGAAGGAGGCCGACGATATGAAAATATCAAACCGAAGAAGAATGGACGACCGCTCCTCGCATAACGTATGGCGGTCGTATTCGGATATGATGTCCGGTCTGCTGCTGCTGTTTGTTCTGATCATGGCGGTGTGTCTGATGCAGGCACAGAAGAATTACGCGGAAAAACTTGCGGAACAG
This sequence comes from uncultured Lachnospiraceae bacterium, assembly GCA_902767335.1. Lineage (GTDB taxonomy): Bacteria > Bacillota > Clostridia > Lachnospirales > Lachnospiraceae > Merdiplasma. The sequence continues at coordinate 5,964 of CACXHD010000194.1, read as the reverse complement.
GCCAAGCAGCTTCAGACCCAGAGCGCCCTGGAGGAAAGCCAGACCCAGGTCGGGCTGCAGCAGGCGCAGCTGGAGGAGCAGCAGTCGGAGCTGAATGCGCAGTCCAGCAAACTGCAGCAGCAGGAAAAGACGCTGGCGGAACAGGCGTCGGCGCTGCAGGAGCTGCAGGACGCGCTGGAGAACCAGCGGATTCAGCTGGTACAGAAGGAATCGGAACTGGATGACCAGAACTCGCTGCTGCAGACGCAGGCAAAACAGCTGGCGGACAGCAAAACGGCTCTGGATGAGGCAAATACCCTGATGCAGGAGCAGCAGCAGAGGATTGATCAGATTATCGGTGTCAAGGCGGAACTGATCCAGGCTCTGGACGAGGAGTTCCGGAAAAACCAGATCAATGTACAGATCGATACCCAGACCGGCGCGATCCTGCTGGATTCCAGCGTTCTGTTCGATTTCAACGAGAGCGTGCTCACAGAAGCCGGAACGGAGATCCTGAATACGGTGCTGCCGGTGTACTGCAAAGTTCTTCTGGACAGTGAGTATGCAGATTATGTAGCGGAGATTATCATCGACGGTTATACCGATACGATCGGCGATTATGTGACAAACCTGAGTCTGTCCCAGCAGAGAGCTTACGCCGTGGCGGAATATCTGATCTATGCGAAGGATACGTTCCTGACACAGGAGGAGGGGGATCAGCTGCTTGCGAAGCTGAGCACCAACGGAAAATCCATGAGCAACCCTGTGACGGATGATCTGGGGAATGTGGACGACGATGCTTCCAGACGCGTGGAGATCAAATTCCGGCTTCGCGATGAAGAGATGCTCTCGGAGCTGCAGGAGCTTGTCACGGCCGGGCAGCAGCAGGCTGCGGCGGCTTCTGCGCAGGCGGAAAATGCTCAGGAGGCCTTCGCCGGCGGGGAAACCGCAGTCTTTGAAGCGGCCGGCAATGATGCCGGCGCAGAGGGCGCGGCCGTCGGCTGAGCCTGACTGTGCGGGATCGTTCTTCGCCCGGATGTGCCAGAACCGGAGAGGAAGATACTGCGGGCTGACGCTGGCTCAGCGCCTGGTTTCGCGGACGGACTCGAATAGGGAAATACAGGGAAACGGTTATGAAAAAAGCAAAGAGATCGTTTTTAGGGAAAAAACATAGAAAAACGGAGCCGGATTCCGCCCCGAAAACGGGGCTTGCCGCTTCGATTTCCCGTGCCGGGACAAAGGCGTTGATGACCGGGCGGAAGATGAAGCGGCACGGAAAGAGGATCCGTACCGTTTATAAAATTGTCAATGCGCTGGGGAAATACCTGTAAGGCGCATGAAGGAGAGAGAAGAATATGCCTGCCTTTTCGGACATCGTGGGACACGAAGATACTGTGGCACACCTGAGGAACGCCGTTGCCCAGGGCAAGATTCACCATGCATATATTTTTCAGGGAGCGCCCGGCAGCGGGAAACGAACGCTGGCGGACGCATTTGCGCAGGCGCTTCAGTGTGAGAATACCCGGATCGGCGGCGGAGATCCCGAAAAGACGGATGCCTGCGGAAGCTGCCGGGCCTGCCATCAGGCGCTTGGGAAGAATCATCCGGACATCATCTATGTAACGCATGAGAAGGATCCGGTGATCAGTGTCGGAGAGATCCGGACCCAGCTGGTGGGAGACATTGACGTCCGCCCCTACAACGGAAAATACAAGATTTATATTGTCGCAGACGCACAGAAAATGAATGTGCAGGCGCAGAATGCGCTGCTCAAAACCCTGGAGGAGCCGCCGGAATATGCGGTGATTCTGCTGCTGACGACGAATACGGCCGCATTTCTGGATACGATCCGGTCGCGATGCGTGCTGCTCAATCTGAAACCGGTGCGGGACGATCAGGTGATCCATTATCTGATGGAGCATAAGGAGCTGCCGGATTATCAGGCGAAGCTGTGTGCGTCCTTTGCCCAGGGGAGCATCGGAAAAGCCATGTCCCTTGCTTCCTCCGAGGAGTTTCAGGAACTGCGGTACCAGGCGCTCCGGGTGGTTTCCCATATCGGCGGGATGGACGTTCACGGCATCAATGAACAGGTGAATGAACTGGCGGAGAAGAAGGACCGGATCGAAGATTTCCTGGACATTATCGGAGTATGGCTTAGAGATGTCCTGCTGTTTAAGGCGACGAGAGATCCGGACAGCCTGATCTTCCGGGACCAGCTGCAGGCGGTAACCCGGGCGGCAAGCGTCAGCTCCTATGAGGGGATTGAGGCGATGCTGCGCGCGCTCGATACGGCAAAGGCACGGCTGAAAGCGAATGTTAATTTTGAACTGACGATGGAGCTTCTGCTCCTTACGCTCAGGGATTATTCTTAAGGAGACATAATTTTATGACAACAATTGTGGGTGTCCGCTTCCGTGACACCGGAAAAGCATATTATTTCGACCCGAAGGGCCTGGAGATCGAAAGCGGCATGCATGTAATTGTCGATACGGCGCACGGGCTGGAATTCGGTACCTGCAGCGGCGGTACGCGCCAGGTGCCGGATGAACTGGTGACCCAGCCGCTGAAGAGTGTTGTGCGCATCGCCACGCCGGAGGATGAGGAGCGGGCGGCGCGAAACCGCCAGAAGGAACGGGAGGCAGTCGCCGTCTGCAAAGAGAAAATTGCGAAGCACAAGCTGGAGATGAAGCTGATCGATGCGGAATATACCTTCGACAACAGCAAGATCCTGTTCTATTTTACGGCGGACGGCAGGATTGATTTCCGTGAGCTGGTTAAGGATCTGGCTTCCGTTTTCCGCACAAGAATCGAGCTGCGGCAGATCGGCGTCCGGGACGAGACGAAAATGCTCGGCGGGATCGGGATCTGCGGGCGGCCGCTGTGCTGCAGCACCTGGCTGACCGACTTTGTACCGGTATCCATCCGCATGGCGAAGGAACAGAGCCTCTCCCTGAACCCGACCAAAATCTCCGGGGTCTGCGGACGGCTGATGTGCTGCCTGAAAAATGAGCAGGATACGTATGAATATCTGAACAGCAAGCTGCCTGCCGTCGGAGATACGGTGACAACGATGACCGGACTTGTGGGCACGGTCAGCAGCGTCAGCGTACTGCGCCAGAAGGTACGTGTGCTGGTGGACGAGGGAGACGAGAAGGAAATTCAGGAATACGACGCAGCGGATCTGCAGTTCCGTCCCCGTCATAAAAAAGAAAAGAAGAAAGATCCGGAGAAGCAGGCGGAGCGGCAGAACGAGAAAGGGACCGAAAAACGCAAAGACAAACGGGGCGACCGGAAAGAAGAGCGTTCCCCGGAGAAACGTACGGACGGAAAGCGTGATCGCAGCGATAAAAACCGGGGCGGCCGTGATCCGGAACGCATCGAAGAGAAGCAGGCTGACCGGCAGGCAGCAGGCAGCGAAGGAAAGCGAAACGGCCGGGACGGGGAGCGGCGCAAAAAACACGGCGCAAAACAGCCGGCGAAGGGCGGCGAAAAACCGGTAGAGAAAGCTGGAGAAAAACCGGCAGAGAAACCGACCGAAAGAGCGGCCGAGAAACCGGTCGAAAAACCGACCGAAAGAGCGGTCGAAAAACCGGCTGCGGCGGACGGCTCTGCCGACGGACATGGCGATGAATGAGAAAGACCTGCTCCGGGAGGGAGAACGTGTGGATGACCTGCAAAGAGACGGATACCGGATCATCCAGCACCCGGACAGTTTCTGTTTCGGCATGGATGCGGTCCTGCTCTCTTCCTATGCGGAAGCGAAGAGAGGAGAGCGGGCGCTGGATCTGGGAACCGGGACGGGCATTATCCCGATCCTGATGCGGGCAAAGACAAAATGCCGGGACTTCACCGGACTGGAAATCGATGAAACCAGCGCCCGGCGCGCCATGCGGAGTGTGCAGCTCAATGGCCTGGAGGACAGTATCCGGATCATTCCGGGGGATCTGCGCGAAGTGAGCAGTCTGTTTTCTCCGGGCTCTTTTGATGTGGTGACGTCGAACCCGCCGTACATGGTGGCGGGCCACGGAAAGACCGGAAAAAGCGGGAAAGGGCCGGAACGGCATGAACTGCTTTGCACGCTGGAGGATGTCGTCGGCGGCGCGGCCCGGATGCTGCGGGAGCAGGGACGGTTTTACCTGATCCATCGTCCGTTCCGTCTCGCGGAGGTGATGGTTTCCTTAAGCCGGCATCGCCTGGAACCGAAGCGGATGCGGCTGGTTTATCCGATGGCGGACAGAGAGCCGAATCTTGTACTGCTGGAAGCCAGAAAGGGAGCAAATCCCAGACTGACCGTGGAACCGCCGCTGATCGTATATGAACAGCCCGGCGTTTATACCCGTGAGCTTCTGCGCATTTATCGGGAGGATCCGGAAGAGACCGCCGGCGGCGCTGCAAACTGACGGGAAGCAGAAAAGGGACGTCGGGATAAGAAATACTGAGAAAAAGAATACCGGAAAGAGAAATACCGGAAACAAGCATACAGGAGAGGGAGCCTTGACAGAAAAAACGACAAGAGAGGATCCGGAACGGACCGGCTGCGGAAAGCTGATTCTGGCCGCGACGCCCATCGGAAACCTGGAGGATATGACGTTCCGGGCGGTGCGCATGATGAAAGAGGCGGATCTGATTGCGGCGGAAGATACGCGCAACAGCCTTCGCCTGCTGTCGCATTTCGATATACATACCCCGATGACCAGCTACCATGAATACAATCGGATCGAGAAGGCATATGAGCTGGTCCGCCGCATGCAGGAGGGGAAGAACGTCGTCCTGATCACGGATGCGGGAACGCCGGGGATCTCCGATCCCGGGGAGGATCTGGTCCGGATCGCGCTGGAGAACGGGATTGAGGTGACTTCGCTTCCGGGCGCCTGCGCCTGTATCAATGCCCTGATCATCTCCGGGAGAAAGACCCGGAGATTCTGTTTTGAGGCATTTTTGCCGGCCGTGAAAAAACAGCGGCAGGAGATTCTGGAAGAACTGAAAAACGAGACCAGAACCATCGTGCTCTACGAAGCGCCGCATCATCTGAAAAAAACCCTGTCGGAACTTCTGGAAACCCTGGGAGACCGGAATGTGACGCTGTGCAGAGAACTGACGAAGATTCATGAGGAAGCCTGGATGACCACGTTTTCGGAGGCACTGCAGGCATATGAGAACGGGGAAAAGACGATCCGCGGAGAATATGTGCTCGTGATCGAAGGACGAAGCAGCAGCCTGCGCCGGGAAGAGGAACAGCGGCGGTTTGAGGACATGCCCCTCAGGGAACATATGCAGATGTACCTCGACCAGGGCATGGACCGGAAAGCAGCCATGAAGGCTGTGGCGAAAGACCGCGGAAAAACCAGACGGGAGATTTATCAGGCACTGCTGGAATAGCGTATGGCAGATTGTTCAGACACTGCCTGAATCGCGTACGGGAGAGTGATCATGCGTTGCCGGAGCAGCACACGGGAAAGGGATCAGGCACTGCCGGGGCAGCGCACAGGAGATAGATCCGGCACAGCCTACAGATTGTACATGGCCCGGTATTCGGAGGGCGTACACCCTTTGATCAGTTTGAACATCCGGATAAAAGAAGACAGACTGGTGAAGCCGGAGGAAAGCGAGACCTCTGTGACGGACATGTTCGGATCGATCAGCAGCTTTTCTGCGTTCTCTATGCGCTTCTGATTGAGGTATTTGTAAAAACTGTTATTTGTAAACTGCTTGAACAGCCGGCTGAAATGGTATTTGCTGAAACCGGCCCGGTTGGCAACCTGTTCGAGAGAAAGCTCTTCGGTACAGTGCTCGCCGATATAGTTGCACACATCCATAAACTTATCCAGATATTCTTTCTGCTTGCTTCCGCTGACGCCGATCTGCGGAGAGGCGGCGACATGATGGCGGCGGATCAGAACCATCATCTCCATGAGACGGCTGTAGATCGCGGCCTCGTAGAAATCCTCCGCCCGCTGATATTCGTCGATGATTTCCAGAAACAGA
>CACXHD010000193.1 GCA_902767335.1 uncultured Lachnospiraceae bacterium | reverse complement strand
TCCGCTCACTTAAACGTCTCGTAGCATAGGCTGCCGGAACTGAATACTGTAAGAGCTTATTAAAGTACGCCAATTTTCAAGGTTCAGAGCAGTTATCTACAGTAACTGCAGAATACCTGCCGGTAATGCTCCGGGAAATTCTGCATAGTCGGATTTCGACCTTGTTTTGTTCAGGATTGCGGTCTCGCGGAGCGAGTTTCGCAATTACCTAAAATCATAAAACATACATCATTCGAGAGACATTCTGCTTCTGACTCGGCGTCTCAGACGGCTCCTGATGGCTCAGCCGCATTGTCCCTGACGACTCCTGCTGACTTGGCCGCATCGTCCCTGCCGCCCGGCACTCCCCCGGCTCACCTGATATAGATATAGTCCGCGTTTTCGCGCTGTTCTCCATCGGAGGGGCGGTTTACGACTTTCCCCTGAAACAGCATTATACTGGATCCGCCTCCGTCCAGATTGAACCCGGTCCGGCAGCCTTTGTCCAGCAAAATCTGCGTCATCGCATCCTGGGAAAGCCCGTCGGAGTAGCCTTCCCAGCGTCCGTCCGCGACGATGATCCAGTACTCTTTTTTAGCGTCTTCTCTTTCCACCTGTCCGAAAAATGTGCGGGGATGCAGTTCCGTCTTTTTGTGCGTGATTGCTTTCCCCTTTTTAACAAGATACGGGCCGAAGGTCCAGGTATCGCGAACGCCCATCTCCAGAACCTCCGCCGGAGATTTCTGTTTGGTCGGAACGAGATCGCCGCTTTCGGTGATTCCGATGCTGTCTCTTTTCATCGGTCTGTCATTGATGATCGCGCCGTCGCGGACGATTCCAAGATTCTGGGCGTTTGTCGGATCACGGAAATCGCCGTTTACCATCAGAATCGAGCCGCCGACCTCACGATCGGCCTGCACAGCGGTCGCATGCCCTCCCCAGGCGCCGCCGGGAAACATTGTCTGCATGCGGTCCGGGTCGGAAAGAATCACATCGGCAGCATACCAGACACTGCCGTATCCGGTTTCGCGATAGATTGTGACGGACAGGGTATCATCCGTGTACGTGAGCGGAAATTCCTGCTCATCAAAAGCCAGGTATTCCCGCGCCTCCGGATCAGAAGCTGCCGTCGGATCCGGAAGCTCCGCCGAATCCGGAACATCCATCGAATCCGGAACCTCCGCAGGATCCGCGGCATCCGCCGAATCCGGAACCTCCGCAGGATCCGTGGCATCCGCCGAATCCGGAACCTCCGCAGGATCCGTGGTCAGATACTCCGCACTGACGTATCCCTCTTCCGTTTTATACCACTCTCCACTCTCCTCCGTCACAGTCACGGACTGTCCCGGCGCATAGGCTCCGATGATATTGCCCTCCGGCGCATTCCGGATGTTCAGATCCGCTGTGCTCCAGTATTCCTGTGTATAAGCAGGAAGTGAGAAAGCCGGCGCAAGTGCGGCAGCCAGCATTGTCACACATATTCCCCGGCAAATCCTGCCAGATCGTTTTGACATAGTATGCTCCTCAAAGGAGACAGGGGACGGTTCTCTGTCTCCCCCGTCCCGTCTCTCCAGATCACTCGCTCAACCCGTGGGGAGACAGAGAACCGTCCCCTGTCTCCGAGAACCGTCACCTGTCTCCGCCTCGATCAACCCGTGCTTTTTCAATCTGGCACGGATCGCTCCGTTCGTGCGGTCATGCGCTTTTGCGATCTCAGAAATCTTCATGCCGGAGTTATATTCCTCATCAAGCCGCCGGTCCTCCTCCTCGGTCCACGGGCCCCCGGCTCCATCGGGCCGGTTCATCCTGCGGTTATACTCCACCCGGTCAGAGGAGACCGTTGTCTCTTCGCTGGCCATGGCAGTCTCGATGGCTTCTGCCTGCGCCTTTTCCCCGACATAATGCTCTACGACTTCCTTCTGAATTTCCGGCGGATACAGCAGAACCGTATAGGTATTTCCTGTTTTGCTGATCTTTTCTGTCGTCTGAATCCCTTTCGCCAGTCCGGACTCCGTCTGAAGCTGAACGATCCTGCCATCCACCTGGCGCTCTTCGACGTAACCCATCTGCATAAGCAGCCGGAAAACATCTGTTCCGTATAAATGCTTCACATTGTCCCCGGAGGTTATGTGGTTCAGCCGCGCCTGTAGTTCCGATATAAAACACAAC
>CACXHD010000192.1 GCA_902767335.1 uncultured Lachnospiraceae bacterium | reverse complement strand
CCGCCGGATCCTGCACGGGACTTCTGTATTTCCAGCAGAAGAACAGAGCGTTGGATGTCTTGAAATCCACAACCAGGTCATCCTGTATCTCCTGTGCCGTATGTCTGGTGTTCCCATTCACTTCAAACGTCCGTATCCGGAAGCCGACCAGAACAAACCCCAGCAAAACAGCCAGGGCAAGTATGATCCCAATCATAATCTTCATACGGTTCAGTCTGCGCAATCTTCTCCTGTCCATCCGTTCGATCTCCGTGACCAGTCCGCTGCCCGGGCCTTCCGTGTCCGCGCAGCGGCTGATAATTTCCTGTTGTCTCAATCCGGCAGCTGATTGACCAGTGCCTTGAAAATTTTTCCTCTGACCTCATAGTTCGGGAACATGCCCCAGCTGGCGCAGGCCGGTGAAAGAAGAACCGCATCGCCGGGACGGGCCTTTTCCGTGCTGATGGAGAAGGCCTCCTCAAAGGTTTCCGCCATGATAATATTGTTGAAACCGCATCGTTTTGCCGCCTGTGCAATCTTTTCCCGGGTCTGGCCGACCAGTACAAGATACCGTACCTTTCCTTCAAACGCACGGATCCAGTCCTCATACTGGGAATCCTTATCGTATCCTCCTCCGATCAGAATCGTCGGACGGTCCATCGCCTGAATTCCGCGGATCGCGGCATCCGGATTGGTTCCCTTGGAGTCGTTGTAATACACGACGCCGCCTTTTTCCGCGACATACTCAATCCGGTGCTCGACCGCTTTGAAAACCCGCAGGACATGACAGATCTCCTCGAAGGGTACCCCCCATGCATGGGTCATGGCAGCGGCGGTCATAATGTTCTCATAATTGTGTTTTCCGGGCAGCCTCACTTCCCTGGTCGAGACCAGCGCCGTGCGCTCCCCGTTTTCTCTGCAGATGATCCGGTCGCCCTCAAGATAAAAGCCTTCTTCCAGCTCATGTCCCGAGGAAAAGAAGATCACCTTCGGGCTCTGATGGGTCTCGTCCGAGCGAAGCTGCTCTCCGAATTCCCGCAGGATGGGATCCTCATAATTGAGGACACACACGTCCCGTTCGTCCTGGTTGGAAGCGATCAGTTTCTTTACCCGGATATATTCTTCCATTGTATGATGACGGTTCAGATGATCCGGTGTTATGTTCGTGATCGCACTGACTCTCGGATGAAATTCGTGGATCGTCTCCAGCTGAAAACTGCTGATCTCGGCAACGCAGACGCTCTGTTTCGTTGTCTGCATCGCCACCCCGGTATAAGCGATCCCGATGTTGCCCACGACATGGACCTGGTCCAGTCTTGGGCCGGTCCCGGCCGCCAGGTGATAACGCATAATCTCCCCCGCCAGAGAGGTTGTCGTGGTTTTCCCGTTTGTCCCCGTAATTGCCAGCACATCTCCCCGGCTGCACTGCCAGGCCAGTTCCACTTCTCCCCAGATCGGTATCCCGCACGACCGGATCCTGTCCACGATCTCCAGATCGGTCGGAACCCCCGGACTGAGCACGACCAGATCGATGGTCTCCAGCAGCTGTTTGCTCAGCGTCCCGATGACAATCTCAGCGTCAAACCCGTCGGGCAGCCGGGCAAGAATATCCTTATCTGTCAGCTTCTCATTGCCGTCAAACAGAACCGGAACCGCGCCTGCATCCTTCAGCAGTCTGGCCGCTCCGATTCCACTGATTCCTGTTCCAAACACCAGTACCCGTTTTCCGGAAAAATCCATAATCTGTTTCTGTTCCTCCTAAGCTCTGGCGAGACTGGCCAGCACACACAGCAGGATTGTGATAATGCTGAAGATTGTGACAATCCTTGTCTCTGACCAGCCGCACAATTCAAAATGATGGTGAATCGGCGCCATCTTGAAAATCCGTTTTCCTCCGGTCTTCTTAAAATAGGTTACCTGAATGATGACGGAAAGAACCTCAACCAGGTAAATCAGTCCGAAAATGACGATAAACAGCGGCATCCGCATCATGTACGCACTCGCGGCCACAAATCCGCCCAGCGCCAGCGAACCGGTATCTCCCATGAACACTCTGGCGGGATTTGCGTTGTGTACGAGAAATCCCAGCAGTGCGCCGAACATTGCGGCGGCAGCGCCTTCAATCCCCTCGCCGTACACAACCGAAACCACAAAAAAGAAAATACAGACAACGGAGGTGACCGATGCGGCGAGGCCGTCCAGGCCGTCAGTAAAGTTCACTCCGTTCACCGTACCGATAATGACAATGAAAGCCGCCAGCGCTGCGATCACGTGCACCGCTGTCCCCGTCAGCACTCTGCCGCCCGTAAACGGAAGCATGACATCCAGGCAGGCCGGTTCTCTCAACCATAAATATACTACAAAGACAGCTGTCAATGCAATCTGGAAGGCCATTTTCTGTTTCGGCATCAGGCCGTCCGATCTGCGCAGAACAACCTTCAGGTAATCATCCAGAAAACCGATCAGGCCGAAGCCAAGGGTCATGACCAGAATCGGCAGCAGCCTGGGCTGGGTCCGGATCTGAAACAGCATCGGGATCAGAAATGCAATCAGAATCATGATCCCGCCCATTGTGGGCGTTCCGGCCTTCTTCAGGTGTGAAGCCACGCCTTCTTTCCGCTCGGTCTGTCCGACCTTCAGGCGGGTCAGCACGGGAATCAGCAGCGGGCCGAGCGCCGCACTGATTCCAAAGGATACAAACAAAAGAATTGCATTTCCAGTCGTCATCAATCTTCTCTCCTTGTTCAGCCTTCCTCATCGGAAGACAGGTCTTCGTTCGTCACTCCGGCCCAGGTGGTCGCATCTTCCCCTGCAGTTCCGGTCATTTCATCCGGCGGTGAGGCGATCCCCGGGTTTTCCGCGGTCGGATCGATGTCTTCTTCGTCCTGCTCCGCCCCGACCCGGATGGCATTGCCGTCCCCGTCGCGGGCCTGGTTTCCGTAGCCGTCAAAGACATAGCCCGAATCATCGATGTAGGCTCCCTCAATCACCGTTCCGTAGGTATTGATAATCTCGTTGTCCCGGTTGACATACGCATCGTTGTAGAAATTTCCATAGCTGTCAAATGCCTGGAAGTACGGCGTTCTTCGCACGTTGCCGTCCCCTTCCTTCACGACATCCGCCTGGGTCAGGCCCAGATAAGACAGCAGTTCCGTCGTCACTTCCTCCGTCGGATACAGTCCGAGCGCCGGAAAGACTTCCGTGGCGATTTCCCGGAAGAGGACCTGCGGATAGGAACTGTCCGCCTGATTGTCCACATTCGGTTCATCGACAATGACATAAATGACCACCTGGGGGTCATTCATCGGGCAGGCGCCGATAAAGGAAACCAGGTATTTGCCCCCGGCCCTGCGGCCGGTTTCGGGATCGATTTTTTCCGCCGTTCCCGTTTTTCCGCCGGTAAGGTATCCCGGCACCTGGGATTTTCGTCCGGTACCCTTCTGCACCGCCGTGGTAAGATATTGGCGCAATAGTTCCGAGACCTGCGAGGAAACCGGCTGACGCAGCTCCAGCGGCTGTACGTCCTTCTCCACGCTTCCGTCGTCGTTGCGGACCTGTTTCAGGATATGGGGCTGATACAGGATGCCTCCATTGATAACCGCGGAAAAGGCAGTGATTTCCTGAATCATGCTGACCGTAAAGCCCTGTCCGAAGGTACAGGTGGCCAGCTCCACCTCATGCATCGTATCTCTGTCATAAATGACACCGGCGCTTTCGTTCGGAAGGTCAAGCCCAGTTGTGCTGCCGAACCCGAACGCCTTCTGGTAATTGCAGAAGACCGGAATCGACATCTTCATGCCGATCTGCATCAGGGCATCGTTGCAGGAATTCACGATGGCGTATTCCAGCGTTTCGTCCCCGTGTCCGTAAATATTATCACAGTTGATCTGTGTATCGGTAACAAATTCTCCGCCGTCACAGTAGAAATGGTCCTCATCCTTGACGGCGCCGCACTCCAGCGCGGAGGCGACGGTCACCGGCTTGAAAACCGATCCCGGTTCAAAGCTCTCGGAGACGCAGAAGTTTACCCAGTTTTCGTTCAGCGCTTCCGTATATTGCTCGGTGGTCATATTGTGTACTTCCGCACCGCTGTAATACCGACTCAGGTCCCGCGGTTCATTCAGATTGTATCCGGTATTGTCCGCCATGGCCAGGATCTCCCCGTTGTTCGGATCCATGATCACGACGCCCACATTTTTGGCGCCCTTGTTGTCGGTATTGTCCGTG
>CACXHD010000191.1 GCA_902767335.1 uncultured Lachnospiraceae bacterium | reverse complement strand
GCCTGATCGAGAAAATGGTTTAAGGAGGAGAAAAATGGCTGGAAATACGAATACGTTATCCAAAGAAGAAGAACTGAAGAAGCGTTCTCATATGGCGCTGCTGCGTTCCCTCCTTCCGATCATCGGGCTTGTGGTTGTGTTTATTGTCTTCAATATCCTGACGAAGGGAAGAATGGTGCAGAAGCTGTCCATGGCGATGTCCCAGGTATATGTGACCATGATCGCGGCAACCGGCGTCTTCTTCATCATGACCATGGGAGGTCTGGATTTCTCCCAGGGTTCGATTCTCGGCATGGCGTCGATCGTCGTCTGCATGGTTTCCAAAACCAGCATTCCGCTCGCGATTATCGCCGGGATCGGCACAGGCGCCGCAATCGGTGCAATCAACGGATTTTTCTATGTGAACCGCAAGATTAAATCCTTCATCGTAACGATTTGTACAATGTTCCTGTTCCGCGGCATCATCAAGTACCTGACCTCCAACGCGCCCGTACAGGGAAGTGCAAAACTGATCATGCTCAATACGGACCGGATCAAACTGATCTGCATGCTGGTCGTTGTAGTGCTCGGTCTCTTTGCGTTCCAGTATACAAGATTCGGCATCTGCCTGAAGGCCATCGGCGCCGGCGAAAAAGCGGCGAAATTTGCGGGTATCCATACGGACCGCATGAAATTCCTGGTCTATGTACTGGCCGGAGCAATCACCGGTTTTGCGGCGTTTATCAACTCCATCAAGGTCGGTTCCGTGACGGCTTCCGGCGGAAACCAGGTGGAAACCCAGATTCTGATCGCACTGGTTCTGGGCGGAATGCCCATTTCCGGCGGCGCAAAGAGTAGGTTTGTCAGTGTCATCATCGGTTCCGCCCTGTATGTTGTTCTTTCTTCCGGACTGAATATGGTCGGACTGTCAACCCAGGCCCAGCAGCTGATCCAGGGCGTTGTATTCCTGGTATTCGTGGCCGTGTTCGCAGATCGTGAGTCTCTGCGGGTTATCAAATAAGAAAGGTAATATCGGTAATTATGAAAAAACTGTATTTTATTCCCGGAAGCCAGGATCTGTATGGAGAAGAGTGCCTGAAACAGGTCGCCGCGGACTGCGCGGAGATGGTGGATTTCCTGAACGAAAAACTGAGCGGGACCATCTGCATTGAGCTGCTTCCGACGGTGGAAACGTCAAAGAACTGTGTGGAAGACATGAAGAAGGTCATGACCGACGACGACTGTGTCGGCGTGATTACCTGGATGCATACCTTCTCACCGGCAAAGATGTGGATCAAAGGCCTTCAGCTGCTGCGCAAACCGCTGCTTCATCTGCATACCCAGGCCAATGAGAAGCTGCCCTACGACGAGATCGACATGGATTTCATGAACCTCAACCAGGCAGCCCACGGAGACCGCGAATATGGCTTTATCCTTGCAAAACTCAACATTCCCCATGAGGTAGTGGCAGGTTATTACCGTCATGACGCCGTCGTTGAGAAAATCCGCCGCTTCGCTTCCGTGGCGAAGGCAATTGACCTTTCCAGAAATACCCGGGTTGCCACCTTCGGAAACAATATGCGCGACGTGGCTGTAACGGACGGAAACCGTCTGGAATGCGAGATCAAGTACGGCTGGGAGATCAAATACTGGGGCATCGGCGAGATCGCGAAGCTGGCGGACGCTGCAACCGACGAACAGGTGGACGCGAAAATGGCCGAGTATGCACAGAAGTATACGATGGCGACCGACAACCTCGACGCAGTCCGCGTCCAGGCCCGCTATGAAATCGCCTTCGAAGAATTCGCAAAGGCCAACGGAATCACGGCTTTCACGGACAATTTCCAGGATCTTCACGGAATGAAACAGCTTCCCGGCCTGGCCATGCAGAGCCTGATGGCCAAAGGGATCGGCTTCGGTCCGGAAGGAGACTACAAGATCAGCGCGTTTTCCTCTGTGCTGATGAAGATGGCAGAGGGAAGAGAAGGAGCCACCGGTTTCATTGAGGATTATACCTATGACCTCACCGAGGGACAGGAACTGGAACTGGCTTCCCATATGCTGGAAGTGCCCGCTTCCTTTGCGGCGAACAAACCCGAAATCCAGGTGCATCCGCTGGGAATCGGCGGCAAAGAGGATCCGGCCCGCCTGGTATTTGACGGCGTGACCGGTGACGGAATTCAGGTGACGCTGATCGACCTTGGCGATCATTTCCGGATCATCTGCGCGGACATCGAACTGGTGAAACAGCCCAAACCGATGCCGAAGCTGCCGGTGGCCAGAATCATGTACCGCCATAAACCCAACTTTGAGATCGGCACAGCGGCCTGGTGCTATGCCGGCGGCGCACACCACTCAGTTGTTTCCACGGCTCTGGACCGCAGAGACATCGAAATGTTTGCCCGTCTGACCGGCACGGAGCTGATCACAATCGGAGACGATACCACAGAGGCAGACCTTCGGAAATTTTATATGTAACAACTGATTGCTTTTCAGGGCGCGGCTGTGCAGTTTCGGATGCTGCGTTGACAGGACGGTGAAGACATGCCTGGACAGGATCCTAAATATCAGCAGGTAATCGACTGGGTAAAAGAAAACATTGCTAACGGATCGTTTCGCGGCGGAGACAGGCTGATGTCCGAAAACGAAATGAGCGAACGGTTCGGCCTGAGCCGGCAGACCATCCGCAGAGCGACGGGAGAGCTGGTCAGTCAGAAGATTCTGACCCGGAGAAAAGGAAGCGGGACCTATATTGCACAGAACGATGCCGGAACGACGATGCAGCCGGGGGAGCGTGCGCTTTCCCCGGAGACTGCCGCCGGAAAGCGGCGGCACCATAACATCGCCGTGATCAGCACGTTCAACGAGAGCTATATTTTCCCGGCGATTCTCAAAGGGATCGAAGGCGTTCTGACAGACCACGGGTACACCATGCAGGTGATGTTTACCGACAACCGTCTGCAGCGGGAAAAATCCATCCTGGAACTGCTGCTTGAAAAAAACCGGATAGACGGTCTGATCGTCGAACCGGTGGAGAGCGCACTGCCGAACCCGAATATCCCTCTGTACCGGAAACTTGCCGCACAGGGGATTCCCGTTCTGTTCTTCAACGCGTTTTATTCGGAACTGGCGGCCCCCTGTGTACGGATCGACGATATCCGGGCGGCGGAGCTGGCGACAGAGCTGCTGCTGGAAGCCGGTCACAGCAGGATCGGCGCTGTCCTCAAGGCGGATGACGGTCAGGGACGGCTTCGCTATCAGGGGTTCCTGCAGGCGATGATGCGCGCGCAGCTGGTTCCGGACCAGGAGAGTATTCTCTGGCTGGATACACCGGCAACGCTCCATATGGATGAGTACCGGGAATATCTGTTCCGGCGCCTGCAGGACTGCACCGGTGTGGTCTGCTACAATGATCAGATCGCGTATCATCTGATCGAGCTTGCGCTGGAGAGCGGGCTGAACGTGCCTGAGGATCTTTCGGTTACAGGAGTTGACGATTCCTATCTGGCCGGCGTGTGCAAGGTACCTTTCACCTCCATCGCGCATCCGAAGGCGGACCTGGGCAGACTGGCCGCAGGAAACCTGATCCGGATGATCGATGATCCCGGATTTGACGGCAATGCATTGATGAGCGTGGCGCCTGTACCGCGGATGTCCATTGCGCCTCCCCGGCCGGTGGAAGCCGACGGTACAGTGCAGGAGTAGTACTGTATCGTCAATGCTGTTATTTATAGTCGTTGAAGCCGGACGCCCTCTTACCCCGGCCCCGCAGTCTTCGTAAACCGTGGATCCGGTCTTCGTTCCTGTCGGAATTGTCTGCTTACGAAATGTAAGGGGCATGAGGGCTGTGAGCAGGAGCAGCTCGTCACCTTGCAAGAATCATACGTCGGTTGACATCCACCCCCAAATCACTATATATTTGGGAGGTGGATGTTTTTGTGTGCGGTATGTTCCGCAAACGGCGTCCGGGATCTGATGTGTCCCATAATGAAAACGAAAAAATAGCAGGAGGAAAACATGGCAAAGGATAAAAAACTGGTGGAGCAGATCACTTCGATGGAAGAGGATTTCGCTCAGTGGTATACAGATGTGGTGAAAAAGGCGGAACTGGTTGACTATACCAGCGTCAAAGGCTGCATGGTGATCAAGCCGGCAGGCTATGCAATCTGGGAAAATATCCAGGCGGAGCTTGACCGCCGGTTTAAAGAGACCGGAGTAGAGAATGTCTATCTGCCGTTGTTTATCCCTGAAAACCTGCTTCGAAAAGAATCCGAGCTGGTACAGGGCTTTGCGCCGGAGGTGGCGTGGGTGACACAGGGCGGAAATGAGCCGCTCCAGGAGCGTCTTTGCGTGCGCCCGACGTCGGAGACGCTGTTCAGCGATTTCTACAGCAATGATGTGCATTCCTACCGGGATCTTCCGAAAAACTATAATCAGTGGTGTTCGGTGGTCCGTTGGGAGAAAACCACGCGTCCGTTTCTGCGCTCCAGGGAATTTTTGTGGCAGGAAGGACATACCGTGCACGCAACGGCGGAGGAAGCTCAGGAACGCACAGAGATGATGCTGAATGTCTATGCGGATTTCTGCGAGGAAGTTCTGGCGATCCCGGTGGTCCGCGGGCAGAAAACCGACAAGGAAAAGTTTGCCGGCGCAGTGGCGACCTACACCATCGAGTCGCTGATGCATGACGGACAGGCGCTTCAGTCCGGTACCAGCCACAATTTCGGAGACAAATTTGCCAGAGCGTATAATATCCAGTTTACCGACAAAGACAATACCCTGAAATATGCGTATCAGACTTCCTGGGGCATGACGACCCGGATGATCGGCGCGATCATTATGGTGCACGGCGACAACAGCGGCCTGGTGCTGCCGCCTCGGATTGCGCCCGTGCAGGTGATGGTCATCCCGATACAGCAGAAAAAGGAGGGCGTCCTGGATGCGGCTGCCGCACTGAAGGATACGCTGTGCAGAGCCGGGCTTCGGGCGCGCCTCGATGACGCCGACAAGAGCCCGGGCTGGAAGTTCTCGGAGCAGGAGATGAGAGGCATTCCCTGCAGGATTGAGATCGGACCGAAGGACATCGAAGCCGGCCAGGCCGTCATCGTGCGAAGAGACAACCGGGAGAAGACGGTTGTGCCGGTCGATCAGCTGGCGCAGCGGGTCCGGGAAATCCTGGAACAGGAACAGCAGGATATGTTCGAGAGAGCACGCGCCCACAGAGACAGCCATACCTATGACGCGCATACCCCGGAGGAATTTGACGCAGTCATCAGCGAACGCAGCGGCTTTATCCGCGCGATGTGGTGCGGAGACCGTGCATGCGAGGATGCGATGAAGGAAAACTACGGCGTGACCAGCCGCTGCATCCCCTTCGCACAGGAGAAAATTGCGGACACCTGCATCTGCTGCGGGAAACGGGCGGACAAACTGGTCTACTGGGGAAGAGCATATTAAAAGAATTGACTTTGCAGAAAAATAAGCGTATTATGTTCACATAATTTTTTGATAGGACAGGAAACCCCGAAAATTTTGCGGAAGGATGCGGAGATCGGCAAAAGAACTGGGAACCGTATCCGGGGGCTTCCGATCTGTTCAGACAGGAGGATATGTTATGAAGAAATTTGCAAAAGTAGCCAGCGGCGTGCTTGCGGTTTCCATGGTTTTCTCCATGACCGCACTTGCAGACGAGACCTGGAAAATCGGCGGGATCGGCCCTGTGACCGGCGGCGCTGCCGTTTACGGCCAGGCGGTCAAGAATGCAATGGAGCTTGCGATCAATGAGATCAACGAGGCGGGCGGCATCAATGGCTATCAGGTAGAAGCGGAGAAATTCTTCCAGGATGACGAGCATGATGTCGAGAAGGCTGCCAATGCGTACAACGCTCTGAAAGACTGGGGCATGGATATGCTGCTCGGTACAGTTACTTCCAAACCCTGCCAGGCTGTGGCGGACCTGACCGCAGCGGATCAGATCTTCCAGCTGACACCGTCCGGGTCCGCAGTGGAATGTATCGTCAATGACAATGCGTTCCGCGTATGCTTCTCCGATCCTTCCCAGGGAAATCTGAGCGCTCAGTACATCGGTGAACACAATCTGGCCGAAAAAGTTGCGATCATCTACAACAGCCAGGATGTATACTCCACCGGTATCCGCAATACGTTCATCACGGAAGCTGCCAACCAGCCGTTCGAGGTGCTCGAGACAGACGGTGCCTTTACCGATGATAACAAGACGGACTTCACGGTACAGCTTCAGGCGGCGAAAGATGCCGGCGCTGATCTGCTGTTCCTTCCGATTTACTACACCGAGGCTTCCCTGATCCTGACCCAGGCCGCAAAGATGGAATATGCTCCGAAATTCTTCGGCGTTGACGGCATGGACGGTATCCTGGATGTGGAAGGCTTCGATACCTCTCTCGCAGAGGGACTGATGCTGCTGACACCGTTCGTTGCTTCTTCGGAAGACGAACTGACCCAGAACTTCGTTGCCAAATACGATGAGACTTACGGCGGGATCCCGAATCAGTTCGCGGCAGACGCCTACGACGGCATGTACATCATCAAGATGGCTGCGGAAAAGGCCGGCCTGACGCCGGATATGGATGTCGCTGAAATCTGCGAAGGCATGAAGACCGCAATGACCGAGATCTCCTACGACGGACTGACCGGTGAAGGCACCACATGGGATGCCAGCGGTGAGCCGACAAAAGAACCGAAGGCAATGGTAATTGAGAACGGTGCTTACGCAGGTATGTAATTGCGTTTAAAAAGCATTTCATATCTGAGGGGGCTGTCGCAGGCGGCAGCCCCTTTCGTGTGTATGGACAGGGATACAGGGGAGGAGACAGGGGACGGTTCGGAGACAGGGGACGGTTCTGTGTCTCCTTTTGGAAGAAAAAGGAGACACAGAACCGTCCCCTGTCTCCCTGTCTCCGAACCGTCCCCTGTCTCCTCCATACCTTCCATTCCGGGTATACGAAATCGGGGATCTGTGCTATACTGGAGCAAACGGAGGAGTCATTATGTCATTTTTGAATTATCTGATCAGCGGGATCAGCCTCGGGAGCGTATATGCAATTATCGCTCTGGGATATACGATGGTATACGGCATCGCAAAAATGCTGAATTTTGCGCATGGGGATATCATCATGGTCGGAGCCTATGTCGTATTTATAGCGATGTCCAATGCCGGAATTCCGGCGATTCCGGCCGTGCTGATTTCCATGCTGGTCTGTACGGTCATGGGGATTCTGATTGAGCGCGTGGCATATCGTCCCCTGCGGGGCGCGGCGTCGCCGCTGGCGGTTCTGATCACTGCGATCGGCGTCAGCTATCTTCTGCAGAACCTTGCGCTTCTGATTTTCAGCTCCAATACAAAGTCTTTTACGTCGGTCGTGAATCTTCCGGCGCTTAAGCTCGCAGGCGGGCAGCTGACCATCAGCGGGGAGACCATTGTCACGATCATCGCGTGTATCCTGATTGTCGTCGGGCTGACGACCTTCATCAACCGGACCAATCCGGGACAGGCCATGCTTGCGGTTTCCGAAGACCAGGGCGCGGCGAAGCTGATGGGCATCAATGTCAATGCCACCATCGCCCTGACGTTCGCGATCGGTTCCGCCCTTGCCGCGATCGCCGGCGCGCTGCTGTGCTCCGCGTACCCGTCCCTGACGCCGTATACCGGGTCCATGCCGGGCATCAAGGCCTTCGTCGCTGCGGTATTCGGAGGGATCGGATCCATACCGGGAGCCATGATTGGAGGAATCCTCCTCGGCGTCATCGAGATTTTCAGCAAGGCCTATATCTCGGCGCAGATTGCGGATGCGATCGTGTTCGCCGTGCTGATTGTTGTGCTGTTGGTAAAGCCCACCGGTATTCTGGGCAGACCGATTCAGGAAAAGGTCTGAGAAAAGGAGATCCGTGTTATGAAAAGATGGAATAAGACGGCAAAAAACAATGCCATAACGTATGGGATTGTGATTGCTGCATATATCGTGATGCAGATCGCCCTTATGACAGGACATGTCTCCAGCACAATGAGCGGACTGCTGGTTCCGTTCTGCTATTATGTGATCCTTTCGGTTTCGCTGAACCTGACCGTCGGCATTCTCGGCGAGCTCAGCCTCGGCCACGCCGGCTTCATGTGCATCGGAGCCTTCACGAGCGCGTTTTTCACAAAGTGTGTGCAGGATGTGATTACAAATTCGCTGATCCGTTTTCTGCTTGCGATCCTGATTGCGGCAGCGTTTGCCGCGCTGTTCGGCTTCCTGATCGGGATTCCGGTGCTGCGGCTTCGGGGCGACTACCTCGCGATCGTGACGCTGGCCTTTGGGGAGATCATTAAAAATCTGGTCAATGTACTCTATATCGGAAAAGACAGCAGCGGTTTTCACGTTTCGATGAAGGACGCCCTTTCGCTCGGCATGGATGCCGACGGTACGGTGATCCTGAACGGGCCGCAGGGCATCTCCGGGATCCCCAGGGACGCGAACTTCACCATCGCGATTGTGTTTGTCCTGCTGACGCTGTTTATTGTCACGCGCCTGATCCAGTCGAGGGACGGACGGGCGATCATGTCGATCCGGGACAACCGGATCGCCGCGGAATCCATCGGCATCAATATCACGAAATACAAGCTGCTGGCGTTCACCATCTCCGCCTCTCTCGCAGGGGTGGGCGGGGCTCTGTATTCGCACAATATGTCGACGCTGAGCGCAACGTCCAAAAACTTCGGCTACAACATGTCGATCATGATCCTTGTCTATGTGGTTCTTGGCGGGATCGGCAGCATCCGGGGATCTGTGATCGCACCGGTGGTGCTGAATCTTCTGCTGGACTATTTCCTCCGCAAATTCCAGATGCTCGGCAGCAGTCCCATTCTGGAATTCCTCAGTGACAACCGGATGCTGATCTATGCGATCCTGCTGATTGTGCTGATGATTGCGACCTGGAGTCCGAAGATGATCAGCCTGCGTGAGACACTGTTTGAACGGAGACGTATGTCGAAGGAGGAAGATCATGCCAATGCTTGAGGTGAAAAATCTGGGGATCTCCTTCGGAGGCCTCCGGGCGGTGAATGAGTTTTCGCTGAAAATAGAGAAAGGGCGGCTTTACGGACTGATCGGACCGAACGGGGCCGGAAAAACGACGGTGTTCAATCTGCTCACCGGCGTCTATCGCCCCGACACCGGACGCATTATCCTTGAGGGCGAGGACATCACGGGAAAGCGGACGACCGAGATCAGCAAAGCCGGGATTGCCCGTACCTTTCAGAATATACGGCTGTTTGGCAGACTGAGCGTGCTCGACAACGTCAAGGCCGGGATGCACAATCATCACAGCTATTCCACACTGGCGGGAATTCTCCACACCGGCGCCTGGCGCGCCCAGGAGGAGGAGATGAACCGGAAAGCGATGGATCTTCTTGCGGTTTTCGAACTGGAGAAGGAAGCGGAATACCTTGCTTCCAATCTCCCCTACGGCCAGCAGCGAAAGCTGGAGATCGCCAGAGCCCTGGCGACGGATCCGAAGCTGCTTTTGCTGGACGAGCCGGCCGCGGGGATGAATCCGCAGGAAACCCAGGCGCTGATGGACATGATCCGCCTGGTCCGGGAACGTTTCGATATGACGATCCTGCTGATTGAACATGATATGAAGCTGGTGTCGGGGATCTGTGAAGAACTGACGGTACTCAACTTCGGTGAAGTGCTGGCACAGGGACCGACGGCGCAGGTGCTTGCGCTGCCGCAGGTGATTACTGCATATCTGGGGGAATAAGCGATGGCAATGCTGGAAATAAAAGATCTGAATGTTTATTACGGGATGATCCATGCGATCAAGGGTGTTTCCTTTGAGGTGAATGAGGGGGAAGTCATCGCCCTGATCGGAGCCAACGGCGCCGGAAAGACAACGATCCTGCATACGATCAGCGGACTGATTGCGCCGAAGAGCGGTCAGATTCTCTTTGAAGGCAGGGATATCACCAAGGTTCCGGCACACCGGATCGTCAGTCTGGGGATGGCGCAGGTCCCGGAGGGACGCAGAGTGTTTTCGCAGATGACGGTTCTGCAGAACCTGCGGATGGGAGCGTATACCCGCTCCGAAAAGGGAGAGACAGACGCGGCGCTGGAGATGGTCTACAAGCGCTTCCCCAGACTGCTGGAACGCCGCAATCAGCCGGCCGGAACGCTTTCCGGAGGAGAACAGCAGATGCTTGCCATGGGACGGGCGCTTATGTCCAGCCCGAAGATCATTCTGATGGACGAACCCTCCATGGGGCTGTCGCCGATTCTGGTCAATGAAATTTTTGACATTATCCGCAGTGTCAACGATGCGGGGACGACCGTGCTTCTGGTGGAACAGAATGCGAAAAAGGCGCTGATGATTGCAAACCGGGCGTATGTACTTGAGACGGGAAAGATTGTTCATTCCGGAGATGCGAAGGAGCTGATGGACGACGATGCCATCCGCAAAGCGTATC
>CACXHD010000190.1 GCA_902767335.1 uncultured Lachnospiraceae bacterium | reverse complement strand
TGCCGCAATCACATGATGTTTCGGATCAATTCCATATGTGTTCATCAGGTAATTGCACAGCGCTTTCAGCTGGGAATCCGGCACTCCCGTATAGAAGTCCGCTCCCAGAATTCTGACAAAACTCTCTGCCTTCATCGTTTCCTCCACTCTTCTGCCCGCAGCTTTCCGACAGGGCAATCCGGCCTGCTGCGCCCGGCTCTGCTCCTGTCCGGGCCGTTCTGTCTGCCCCGACCGGCGCTGCTCCCTGTCCGGCCTGTCCGGCCTGCTGCGCCCGGCTCTGCTCCCGTCCGGTCTGCCCCGACCGGCGCTGCTCCCGTGCCGGCCTGCTGAGACCGGCTCTGCCTGACGCGCCCGGCTCTACTCTCCGCCCGGTTCTGCTCCCATGCGGGCCTGTCCGGCCTGCACTGTCCTGCTTTACTCCTCCGGGATCAAGGTAATAATGTCCTTAATGCTCATGCATTTCTCATCACATTCTTTCGCCCGGTGGCAGCGGAGGATCGTTTTGGCCGCTTCCTGCATGGCCGGGAAGCCGGTGCGGGTCAGCTGGTTCGCATAGATAATGATATTCGCTCCGCGCGCCTTAAACTCCTCCTCCGTCACGGAATTAAAGGACGTCGGCACCAGCACGATCGGCGTCGAAGCATTCTTCTCGCGGAACCGGTCGATGAATTCAAAGATCTCGTCCGGCTCCTTCTTCCTGCTGTGGATCATGATGGCGTCTGCGCCGGCTTCACAGAAAGCAAACGCCCTCTCCAGCGCATCGTCCATGCCCCGCTCCAGGATCAGAGATTCGATTCTCGCGCAGATCATGAAGTCCTTTGTCTTCTGCGCGTTTTTGCCCGCACGGATCTTCGCCGAGAAATTCTCGATACTGTCCTGTGTCTGTTCGACTTCCGTTCCGAACAGACTGTTTTTCTTCAGTCCCGTCTTATCCTCGATGATGACCATGGATACGCCCATGCGCTCCAGGGAACGGACCGTATACACGAAATGCTCGGTCAGTCCGCCGGTATCCCCGTCGAAGATAATCGGCTTTGTCGTAACTTCCATGATATCGTCGATGGTACGGAACCGTGAGGTCATGTCCACCAGCTCGATATCCGGTTTTCCTTTCGCCGTGGAATCACACAGCGAGCTGATCCACATGGCATCGAACTGTTTCGTCCCGCCGTTTTCATGGATGATGGTCTTTTCGACAATCAGCCCGGTGATGCCGCTGTGGGCTTCCAGGGCGGTCACCAGCCCTTTCATCTGCAGTGCCTTGCGCAGCCGGGCGCGGCGGATATCCGGCAGGGACAGTTCCGCCCGGGAGCGGTCTTCAATCGCCCTGTATTTGGGATCCGACGAATAGGGAAACTCGACCAGCCGCCCGCCGTAGGAAGCCAGGATCGATGTCACCTCATCGCGGATCGGACGCTGAAAACCGGTCACCCAGTCATCCCCGTGGACAACGATATCCGGTTTGTATTTCATCAGGTTTTCCCTGTAGGAAAGCGTGGTCTGCTCCACAACCTTGTACACGCCGGTCACATGCTCGAACAGGACCTTCCGCTCCGAGGCCGGAACCAGCGGGAACCGTTTGTAGGAGGTCACCGCCTCATCCGACAGAACGCCGATCACCAGCTTTCCGAGCCGCTGTGCCCGGTTAATGATTGCAATGTGTCCGCCGTGGAGGGTGTCCGTGGAGAAGCACATATAGACCAGGCGGTTCTCCACTTCCTTCAGTCTCGCGGAGACAACGGCCAGATCTTCCGGATTGTCGATTTCCGCGCACAGGCTGTTTCCGACGTCCAGCGGACGCAGATCCATCTCCCCGGAAACCTCGTTCAAAGCATTCTCCGCGTAGCATTTCAGATTGCCCGATTCACAGAAGGAAATAATCCGGTCCAGCCAGATTTTCCAGTCCGCCTTTTTCAGCAGATACAACGGCTGAGCGGCCATCGCGTCATTGAAAAAGCCGATCCCGACGCTCTCGATTTTATCGTTATGGATCACTGCCTTGAAATCCTTCTCGGGCAGCGGAAGGGTCGAAGACACCGTCATGCAGGAATGCGAACTGTTCATCACGCTGTCAAACACTTCGTTTTCAAAAACCAGATCGCCGTGCATCAGGAGAATATCGTCGTCCAGATATTCCTTCGCGCAGTAAATACTGTAGATATAATTCGTCGAGGCATAATCCGGATTTTTGACAAAAGTGATATGAATCGGAAGTTCCAGACTGTTGCAGTAGTTGACAAGCACGCCGTCAAAAAGACCGGTCGTCATGACCACTTCCGTCACTCCTGCCGACGCCAGCTGCGTGAGCTGCCTGGACAGGATGGTCTCGCGGGACGAGATCTCTGTCATACATTTCGGATGCTCCGAAGTCAGCACGCCCATACGGGAGCCAAGTCCGGAATTCAGTATCAATGCCTTCATTCAATATTCTCCTTTCCAATCAGCTGCCATCTGGAAAGTGGAAAAGGAAGTACCGATTCCTCAGTGCTTCCTTACCGCTTTCATCAACTTGCCGGAAGTTCAGGCAAGATGTCCCTTTGCGCGGATCACGTCGATCACCTGATCCACATACGTTTCACAAGTTTCCTTATCACCGGCTTCCACCATGACGCGGATGACCGGTTCCGTGCCGGACTCGCGTACGAGAATCCTTCCGGTATCCCCGAGCGCTTCCGCCACATCCGCAACCGCTTTCTGGACGTCCGGATCATTCTGGGCGTCCGGTTTGCTCTTCACCCGGACATTTTTCAGGACCTGCGGATAAAACACCACCGGTGCGGCCAGCTCGCTCATCAGTTTTTCCTTTGCCAGCATGACTTCCATCATCTTCAGGCTGGTCAGGATCCCGTCGCCGGTCGTCGCATATTTCGTAAAGATGATATGCCCGGACTGCTCGCCTCCCAGGCGGTGGCCGTACTGAGCCAT
>CACXHD010000189.1 GCA_902767335.1 uncultured Lachnospiraceae bacterium | reverse complement strand
GAGCAGTTGGACAGGATATGGAAGTCGCAAGAGATGCTGGTATAAATGTAGAACGGACGAGGATCATATCAATGGTACTCTCCACTGTGCTTGCAGGCATCGGCATGATCATATATCTGCAGAATATGGGAAACATCGCGACCTACAGTTCCCATTCCCAGATCGGTATGTTCTGTATCGCCGCGCTGCTCGTCGGCGGCGCGTCCGTTGACAAGGCGTCCATCGGAAATGTGTTCCTCGGCGTCATTCTGTTCCACCTGATGTTCATCGTTGCCCCGAAAGCCGGCGCGGCGATCACAGGGGATTCGATGATCGGTGAATATTTCCGCGTATTTGTATCCTACGCCGTCATTACCGTGGCGCTGGTGATGTATGAGACAAACAAACGCAGGGCAAAGAGCCTCGAGGGCGCACGCCTGCAGGAACAGCAGAAGGAGGATGAATGATGAAATCAAAATCAAGACTTCTGATCCGTATTCTGGCTGTCGCTGTCCTGATCGGGATTGCCGTGTGGATGTTTGTGATCGGGAGAGGACATACGATCTACTTTGACAATAAAGAGCTGACGGCAGACGGGCAGACCTACAGTCCGTTCTACAAAGTGGAAGTGTTTGTGGACGGGCAGAATGTGGCGAAGCTGAGCAGCGGTGACCGCGGCATGGTCAAAACCGTCGGACAGAAATTCAACATGGAGCTGCACATCACGCCGAAGAAAAAAGGCAAAAAGGTCGGCAGCAAGGTATCTCTGCCGATTCCCTACAACATGGACGGTGTGATCCTGAATC
The DNA here is from genome assembly GCA_902767335.1 of uncultured Lachnospiraceae bacterium. GTDB lineage: Bacteria > Bacillota > Clostridia > Lachnospirales > Lachnospiraceae > Merdiplasma. Next base: position 5,710 of record CACXHD010000189.1, on the reverse strand, counting down.
TCCCGGCACTGTTAAACGGAGCGGAGGAATCCGTTTATCTCGAGGAATTCATCCCCGTGCAGGTGGAGGAAGATTCGGAAGCAGATGTGGTGGTGACCGACGAGTTCGAGATGCCCATGGACGAGTAAAGGCTGACAGGAGAGAGCGCATCCTCCCGTAGGGCTTTGCGGCATGGGAAATCGCAATTACCTGTAACATATGAAAACGGGCTGCTGCAGCCGGCAATTGCGCCGGATGCAGCAGCCCGTTGTATTTGGTTCCTGTGCGTCGGATGAATGCCGGTTGTGAGTCACGGCGGCGTCCCTCCGGCTTACTTATTTGATGCCTTGAAATTGTCCAGCAGCTGGTGGATTTTCTCGGTCGGAGACTGGATCCCGCTGATCGAAACGTCGTGGTTGACATGATCGATGATGCTGGCGAGATACGTCGTCATATCCGCTTCCACATAGTAGGGACGTTCAAACAGTTCCTTCGGCCGGTAGGTCAGGTTGGTCGTGATGACCTTGGAAATATATCCTTTTTCATAGTATTCGTCGAATTTTGCCAGGCCGTCGGTAAACAGGCCGAAGGTCGTGCAGACCAGAACCCGCCGGGCATTGCGCTCCTTGAGCTGTTTCGCGACGTCCAGCATACTTTCCCCGGAGGAGATCATATCATCGATGACGAGGACGTCCTTGCCTTCGACCGGTTCGCCCAGGAACTCGTGAGCGACAATCGGATTTTTGCCGTTGACGATCCGGGAATAATCTCTGCGCTTGTAGAACATGCCCATGCCGACGCCCAGAATGTTTGCGAAATAGACCGCCCGCTCCATCGCGCCTTCGTCCGGGCTGATGGCCATCATGTGATTATTGTCGATGGTCAGATCGGGTACATTTTCGATCAGCGCCTTCAGGAACTGATAGGCCGGCATGAAGGAATCGAAGCCGTGCAGCGGGATCGCGTTCTGTACGCGGGGGTCGTGGGCATCGAAGGTAATGATGTTGGCGACGCCCATGTCGCAGAGTTCCTGCAGAGCCAGGGAGCAGTCCAGGGATTCCCGCATGGAGCGCTTGTGCTGCCGGCCTTCGTACAGAAACGGCATGATGACGTTGATCCGCTTTGCCTTTCCGTTGGTTGCGGAAATAATCCGCTTCAGATCCTGGTAATGATTGTCGGGGGACATATGATTTTCGAACCCGCAGACGGAATAGGTCAGGCTGTAGTTGGTGACATCGACCATGATAAACAGATCGCATCCGCGGACGGATTCGTTGATCTGTCCCTTGCCCTCACCGGTGCCGAACCGCGGGCAGGAGCAGTCGAGCAGATAATTGTTTTCCCGGTATCCGCGCGGCAGCGCATGGTTCGACGGATCCATCAGGGGAGATTCCTTACGGTACTGGACCAGGCTGTCGTTGACACGGCTGCCGAGATCTTTGCAGCCGTCGAGTACAGCAAGTTTAAGCGGTCCATACGGCATCGCATTGTCATAGGAATGGGATCTGGGCATATAGACTCCTTATCAGAATGGAAGCGGAACGCTTCGGAATCGTTGAAAAAAGGGTCGGAGGCATGAAATCCGTTTCGATGCCTCCCTGAACATGTTATAACATGTTTCCAGACAGAGCGTCAAGGGGAGCGCAGGGAATGAGGGGGAAGGGAATTGTAAACATTTTTTTAAGAGGGCGTACGGCTTTGTCGGCTGGGAACAGCAGCATGTATTTCCCGGATTGATATATGGAAAGGATTGTGCTAAGATAAAGCTTACGGTTTGCGTTTACGAAAACAAACCCCTCGGTTGATACTAATACAGATGGAGGAAGAAACGACGTGGAGAATTACGGAGTAAATGAACTGCGGCAGATGTTCCTGGATTTTTTTGAGAGCAAAGGACATCTGGTAATGAAAAGCTTTTCGCTGGTGCCGCACAACGACAAGAGCCTCTTGCTGATCAATGCGGGCATGGCGCCGCTGAAACCTTATTTTACGGGTGCGGAAATCCCGCCCAGACGCCGTGTGGCGACCTGTCAGAAATGTATTCGGACCGGTGACATCGAGAATGTCGGAAAAACAGCCCGCCATGGCACATTTTTCGAAATGCTCGGGAATTTCTCGTTCGGCGATTATTTCAAGCGCGAAGCGATTTCCTGGTCCTGGGAGTTCCTGACAAAGGTCGTAGGGCTGGATCCGGAGCGTCTCTATCCCTCCATCTATCTGGATGACGATGAAGCGTTCGATATCTGGCACAAGGAAATCGGCATTGCAGCCGACCGCATTTTCCGCTTCGGAAAAGAGGATAATTTCTGGGAGCATGGCGCCGGTCCCTGCGGCCCCTGTTCCGAGATCTACTATGACCGCGGCGAAAAGTACGGCTGCGGGAAACCGACCTGTACGGTCGGATGCGACTGCGACCGCTATATCGAAGTCTGGAATAACGTTTTCACACAGTTCGAAAATGACGGAGAAGGCAACTATACCACGCTGAAACAGAAAAACATTGACACCGGCATGGGGCTGGAACGTCTGGCCGTCGTGGTGCAGGGCGTGGATTCCATCTTTGATATCGACACGCTCCAGGCGCTTCGCGACAAGGTATGCGAGTTTGCCCATGCGGTCTACAAAGAGGATGAGCAGAAGGATATCTCGATCCGCCTGATCGTCGACCATATCCGTTCCGCGACGTTTATGATTTCGGACGGCATCATGCCGACGAACGAAGGCCGCGGGTATGTCCTGCGCAGAATCATCCGCCGGGCAGCCCGCCATGGCCGCCTGCTGGGAATCGAGAAAGGTTTCCTCTCAAAGCTGAGCGCCACCGTGATCGAAGGGTCCCGGGACGGGTATCCGGAGCTGGAGGAGAAACGGGATTTCATTTTCAACGTGCTCTCCCAGGAGGAGGAAAAATTCGACCGCACCATCGACCAGGGCCTGACCATACTTGCGCGCAGAGAACAGGAACTCGCGGAGAGCGGTCAGAAAGTGCTGCCGGGAGAAGATGCGTTTACGCTCTATGACACCTATGGATTCCCGCTCGATCTGACGAAAGAGATTCTGGAGGAGAAGGGCTACAGCATCGATGAGGAAGGCTTTGCCAGCCGGATGCAGCAGCAGAGAGAAAAGGCCAGAGCCGCCCGCGCCACTTCGAATTATATGGGCGCGGACGCCACAGTGTATGACCAGCTGCCGGTGGATCTGACCACTGCGTTTGACGGATACGATACACTGACGGAAACAGCGCAGATCACTGCCCTGACGACGGAAAACGAAGTGACCGAGGCGCTGACGGACGGTCAGACCGGCACCGTGGTCACCGACCGGACGCCGTTCTACGGAACCATGGGCGGACAGCAGGGTGACAAGGGCGTCATCCGCACGGAAGACGGCATTTTTGACGTCGAAGATGTCATCCACCTGATGGGCGGCAAGGTCGGCCATGTGGGCAAAATGCGCAGCGGCATGCTTCGCACGGGCCAGACAGTGACGATGGAAGTAAACGAAGAAGGACGGCGGAATACCGAGAAGAACCACAGCGCAACGCATCTGCTGCAGAAAGCGCTGAAAACCGTACTCGGACCGCATGTCGAACAGAAGGGTTCTCTGGTGGCACCGGACCGCCTGCGTTTTGACTTTGCGCATTTCGCGGCCATGACGCCGGAAGAACTGCGGCAGACAGAGGATCTGGTCAACAAAGAGATCGCTGCCGCACTGCCGGTGGAGACCCGGATCATGTCCCTGGATGACGCGAAAAAGAGCGGAGCAATGGCTCTGTTTGATGACAAATACGGTGAAGAGGTACGTGTCGTTTCGATGGGAGATTTCTCCAGAGAACTCTGCGGCGGCACCCACGTATCCAATACCTCGCAGATCAAGAACTTCAAGATTATCAGCGAGGCGGGCATTTCCGCGGGCGTACGCAGAATTGAAGCCCTGACCGGGGATGCCGTGATTGCGCATTACCGTGAGATTGAAAACGAGATGGCGAAGGTGGCTGCGATGCTGAAGGTTGCCCCGGCCGGAATTCCGGACCGGATCCAGAGCCTGCAGCAGGAACTGAAGGCAGCCCTTGCGGAGGCGGAAGCCCTGCGCAGCAAAGCGGCAAAAGACGCGCTGGGCGATGTCATGGACCAGGTCCAGGAAATCCATGGCGTGAAACTGATCGCGGCGCAGGTGGACGGCGTCGACATGAACGGTCTGCGCGAACTGGGCGACAGCCTGAAGGAAAAACTCGGAGAAGGCGTAGTCCTTCTTGCCTCTGTGAATGACGGCAAGGTCAGTCTGATGGCTGCGGCAACGGACGGCGTCCAGAAGAAAGGCGCCCATGCCGGGAACCTGATCAAGGGGATCGCGAAACTGGTCGGCGGAGGCGGCGGCGGACGGCCGAATATGGCCCAGGCCGGCGGCAAAAACCCGGCCGGGATTCCGGAAGCCTTGAAGGAAGCGGTATCCGTACTGGAATCGCAGCTCGGATAAAGAGAGCCTTTCCTGCCGCTGCAGTTCTTATGGAAACACGGGTTAAATCCGTGTTTCTGCAGAGGCTTTGACGGATCCGGTTACGGTATGGGTGAAGATTTTTTCGAAATCCTCGCCGCGCGCGGGTTTTGAGCCCATAACGAGCTTCAGGAGCAAATCGGGAAGCGCTCAGCCGGACGGAACAGAAGCAGAAACAGGAAGGAAACAGCGTCTCCCGAACGAAGAACCCGGGACCGACACCGGGGGTGGAAGAATGAATTCAAGAACACAGGAACTGACCTACGGAGCCATGCTGGTGGCTGTCTTCGGTGTGCTTCTGCTCATCAACAGACAGACCGCCGGCCTGTTTGAGGAAGTGATCTTCTTCGTGCTGCCGATTCCCATGATGATTTTCTCCCTGCGATACGGGTGGAAGGATAGCCTGCCGGTGTTTGTATGCATGGCGGCGATCTCCATTTTCATGGGAACCTTGTACACGATTTTTTATGCGGTCGCCAACGCGATGCTCGGAATTGTGCTGGGCACCTGCCTGAAGAACCGCTGGGACCTGAATCAGACCCAGCTGCTGACCATGGTGCTCTGCGCGATCATCAATGTACTCGGTTCGGTGGTGCTGGCATCGCTGTTCGGCATCAACCTGCAGGCGGAAATCGCCGAGATGAAGACGAGCGTAGAAACGATTCTCGGCGGATCCGGCGCGGATCTTTCCGCTCTTGAGGCCATGCTTTCCGTGAATTCGCTGATGCGGATCTACATCATCTCGATGGCGTTTCTGGGCATTGTGCAGGGCTTTATTATTTTCCGGCTGAGCCTGCCGATTCTGAAACGGCTGCGGCTGAATGTTCCGCAGCCGCAGCCCGTCGGCATGTATTTCCCGCCCGCCTGGACGGCATATGCAGCCGGCGCGGCGCTGATTCTGTATTTTATGTCCGCGGTGAATCCGCCGCAGGGCGCGATCCTGCAGACCCTGGAGCAGTCCCTGGGACTGGTCGGGTATATGTACCTGATGGTCTTTGGCTGGATTGCCCTGACGCTGCTGATCCGGCGGTATCTGCCGGGCAAGGCAATGCGGTTTCTGGCCGGTATTCTTGCATTTCTGCCTTTGCTGCTGCTGCCCTATGCAGTACTGATTCTCGGTTTCCTGTATGTTCTGGGCGGCCTTCATGAGAGGCGTTACCATTCACAGTCGGTGAATAATTGAATAAACCTATGTATAAGATGTGAGAATTCCTTGATTTTACAGGGAATTCTCATTTTT
>CACXHD010000188.1 GCA_902767335.1 uncultured Lachnospiraceae bacterium | reverse complement strand
GAGAAGCTGTGCGAAGGCGGGCATCCAGCAGGAGATTCGCAAGAGAGAGCATTATGAGAAGCCATCCGTCAGACGCAAGAAGAAGTCTGAGGCTGCTCGTAAGCGCAAATATAACTGATATTCTGTTGTATTTGGAGCCCCGGTCAGTTTGCCGGGGCTTTTCCTTTTTCCGCAGCAGCCAGGATGTCTGCGTATCGTCAGGACAGGTGAGAAAAACGATGATTACAGGTGCCGACCGGATGCAGAAGAAAACGATGATTACAAGTGTCTATCGGATGCAGAAGACAAAGAGCCTTTGCCGCGGCGAAGGGAAGATCCGGCTGGCTGTGATCGCCGATGTACATAACAGCGAGCTGGCGGAGGCGGACAGCCCCCTGGTCCGTGCCATCCGGCAGTGCAGACCGGATGCGGTGCTGTGCTCCGGGGATATGGTGATCGCCGGGACGAAAGAGGCGATGACGGACCGGAGCCTGCGTCTGCTGCAGGAGCTGGCCGGAAAATATCCGGTGTATATGGTGAACGGGAATCATGAATCCCGTCTGCAGCAGCGTCCGGAGAAATATGGGCCGGAACATGCAGACTGGTTTGCGAAGGTCCGGGACGCCGGCGTCCATCTGTTGCAGAACCGCTGTGAAATCCTGGAAATCGGCGGCGCGCAGATCGCGGTGTACGGGTACGAACTGCCGCTGCGTTACTATCAGAGGAGCAAGTACATTTCCCTGCCCCTGCGGGAAATGCGGCAGGCTTTGGGGAAACCGGATCCCCGGTTGTATACGGTCCTTCTGGCGCATCACCCCGATTATGCCCGGACGTACGCCCGGTGGGGAGCGGACGTGGCCCTGTCCGGCCATGTCCATGGAGGCCTGATCCGACTGCCGCTGCTGGGCGGGGTCATTGGAGCGCATTTTACGCCTTTTCCGAGATACACACGGGGGATGTATCCGATTCCCCGCGGCGCAGCGGATGGGAAGGACCGGGACCGTATGCCGATGATCGTCAGCGCCGGTCTGGGGGACCACACGCTGCCGCTTCGCTTCAACAATCCCCGGGAACTGGTGATACTGGAGTATGCAGAAGAATGAAACTGTCGTTTAAACTGAAGGATTTTGAAGGCCCGCTGGACCTGCTGCTTCACCTGATTGAAAAAAATAAGGCGGATATCCTGGATATCCCGATTTCGCTGATCACGGATCAGTATATGATGTACATGGAACAGATCGAGGAAGACCGTCTCGAAAATATGAGCGAATTCCTTGTGATGGCCGCGACGCTTCTGGATATCAAGGCGCGGCTCCTGCTCCCGCCCGAGAAGAATGAGGAGGGCGAGGAGATCGATCCGCGGAGCGAACTGGTACAGCAGCTGCTGCAATACAAGATGTACAAATACATGTCCTACGATCTGCAGCAGAGGGAGGAGGGAGCCTCACGGATTCTCTACCGCCGGGAACAGCTCCCGGAAGAGGTGAAACATTACCGTGCGCCTGTGGACATCGGCGAACTGCTCTCGGATGTGACGCTGGCATCGCTGAATGAGATCTTTCTGGAGGTCATGAAACGGCAGGACGAGCGGGTCGATCCCATACGGAGCAGTTTCGGGCGAATCGAAAAAGAAGAGGTGGACACGAGGACGGTACTGAAGCAGGTGACCGACCGGATCCGCAGCCGGAAACGCTGCACCTTCCGCAGCCTCCTCTCTTCCGGAAAGAGTAAAATGTACACGGTTGTCACCTTCCTCCTGATTCTGGAACTGATGAAGCTGGGCCGTGTGGGCGTGGAGCAGGACGCTGCTTTCGGTGAGATTACAATCACAGCGAGAGACCGGAGCGAATGGAATGAAGGAGCTTCGGAGGGGGAGGGAGAAGATCTCCTGCAGCTCCTTGAGACAGACGGGTAAAGACGATATGGAAAAAGAACAGCAGAGGGCCGCGATCGAAGCGATCCTCTTTACCATGGGCGATGCGGTGGAAGCCTCCCGCCTTGCCCAGACCCTGGAAATTTCCGTGCAGGAAGTGAAGGAACGGATCGAAGAGATGGCCGACGCGTACGAGAGCGAAGACCGCGGGATCCGCATCCTTCGTCTGGAGGACAGCTACCAGCTGTGCACCAAAAAGGAATACTATGAAATCCTGATCCGGATTGCCAGAATTCCCAAAAAGATTCATCTGACGGATGTCCTGATGGAGACGCTGGCCATTATCGCATACAAGCAGCCGGTGACGAAACTGGAGATTGAAAAAATCCGCGGAGTCAAGAGCGATCACGCGGTCAACCGCCTGGTGGAATATGAACTTGTCACGGAACTGGGCAGACTGGACGCGCCGGGCAGGCCGATTCTCTTCGGGACCAGTGAAAACTTTCTGCGTCATTTCGGCATTGATTCTCTGGAGGACCTGCCGGGGATCGACCCGGTTCGGAAGGAAGATTTCAAGCTGGAGGCGGAGCAGGAAGTGGACGCCAGACTCGGCGGTGCGGAGAAAAATTCTTCCGCCGGGAACAGCCTGCGGTCGCATCCGGTATGACGGATTTGTGTAGAAACGCCGCGATTTAATTTGAAATGTTGTAGAATTTGGTTTATTGTAAATCATCTTTGATTATGCTACCATTATCTACGGTCGGAAAGCCGGGAGCAAGGCGGCTTTCCGTTTGCCCGGAAGGGAAAGACCGGGTATTGTGCGGACTGTATGCAGGGAGATGGGATACATGCGAGAAGATCGATTAAAGGATCGTCTGCAGGACCAGACGCAGGGGCATCAGGAGAAAGATGCTCCTGTTTTTGATGCAGATTTAAAGAAAAAACGGCATTTTGAACACTGGCAGATCATTGCGTTTCTGCTGATGCTCTTTGACATGGGAGCGGCGGGTTTTTCCTACGTGTTTGCGCTCTGGATACGGTTTGACCTGCGTTTCACGCAGATCGATTCTCCGTACTTTACGGCCTGGCGGCAGTTCACAATTCCGTATATGCTGTTTTGCGTGCTCGTCTTCTATATGCTGCGGATGTACCGGAGCATATGGAGATTTGCCAGCTATAACGAACTGATCCGCGTGATGATCGGATCTGCGATCACAGCCGTGTGTCATACGATCGGGATCACGGTGTTCTGCAGACGGATGCCGGTTTCGTATTATATTCTCGGCGCGATGACGCAGTTTATGCTGGTGCTGGGAATCCGGATTTCCTACCGGCTTCTTTTGATGATCCGCAACCGCTACTACAGCAGATCCGAGGCGGTCCGGATTCCCCGGGTCATGCTGATCGGCGCCGGCAGTGCGGGCCAGATGCTGCTTCGGGATATTTACAAAGCAGAAGAGCTCCACGAACGGGTGGTCTGCATCATTGATGACAATTCCAATAAATGGAACCGCTATATCGACGGAATTCCGGTGGTCGGCGGACGGGATGCCATCGCCGCCAATGTCAGCAAATACCATGTTGACAAGATTTACATTGCGCTGCCCAGCGCATCTGCGGCGCAAAAGAAGGAAATCCTCGAGATCTGCAAGGACACGGGGTGTGAATTGAAGAACCTTCCGGGCATGTATCAGCTGGCCAAGGGAGATGTCACGGTCAGCGACATGAAGGACGTCTCGGTGGAGGATCTGCTCGGACGGGAGCCGATCGAGACAAATCTGAAGCAGGTGTTTGAATTCCTTCAGGGCAAGGTGGTCCTCGTCACCGGAGGCGGCGGGTCCATCGGCTCCGAGCTCTGTCGCCAGATTGCGGCGCATAAGCCCAAACAGCTGATCATCCTGGATATCTATGAGAACAGTGTCTACGATATTCAGCTGGAACTGAAAAAGAATTATCCGAATCTGAATCTGGTTGTCCTGATCGGCTCGGTCCGGGATTCCCGCCGGATTTTCGGCATTTTTGAACAGTACCGTCCCCAGGTGGTCTACCACGCGGCCGCCCACAAGCATGTTCCGCTGATGGAAGACAGCCCGAATGAGGCGATCAAGAACAACGCCATCGGCACCTACAAGACCGCATACGCCGCCATGGTGCACGGCTGTGACAGGTTCGTCCTGATCTCAACCGACAAGGCGGTGAACCCAACGAACATCATGGGGGCGAGCAAGCGGCTCTGCGAAATGATCATTCAGAGCTTTGACGCCAGGATCAAGGAAGGCCGGGCGAAGGACATCCCCCAGCTGTTTACCCACGAGGGAATTGAAAACGCTGACAAGGACGGCACCGGAGAGGTTTTCCGCAATGCCCATACGGAGTTTGTCGCGGTGCGTTTCGGAAACGTGCTGGGCAGCAACGGCTCCGTCATCCCTCTGTTCCGCCGCCAGATTGCCGCCGGAGGGCCGGTGACCGTGACCCACCCGGATATCATCCGCTACTTTATGACGATTCCGGAGGCCGTGAGCCTGGTACTGACGGCCGGCACGTATGCATCGGGCGGGGAGATCTTTGTCCTTGACATGGGAAGCCCGGTCCGCATCGATACCATGGCCCGGAATCTGATCAAGCTTTCCGGATATAAGCCGGACGTGGACATCAAGATTGTTTATACCGGCCTGCGCCCGGGTGAGAAACTGTATGAAGAAAAACTGATGGCAGAGGAAGGCCTGAGGAAAACCGCCAATGAGCTGATCTTTATCGGGCTTCCGATTCCGTTTGACACGGATGTTTTCCTCCGCCAGCTGGAAGAACTGATGTATATTTCCTATCAGAACCATGACACCATCCGCGAACAGGTGGCTGCGATGGTATCAACCTATCATCCTGTGGACTGAGGTTCACAGGATTTTTGACAGGACAGACAGGATTCGTCTGAGAAAGAGGTGGATGCAATGGACCAGAAGGTGATTACTTCCGAACATCATTATCAGGGGCTGGATGAATGGACAAAGGGCAGGAAGAAAATTCTGCTTGTCTGTGACGACTCGATCCGTTTTCTTCCGGATATCCGGGAAAAGCTTTCCGAGCTCGGGAAAGCGGGCATCGTTATCACAGAGTTTTCGGATTTTACGCCCAATCCGCTGTATGAATCGGTGGTGAAGGGCGTCCGGCTGTTCCGCAGCGAAGCATGTGATGCGATTTTTGCGGTCGGCGGCGGCTCGGCGATGGATGTGGCGAAGTGCATCAAGCTGTACAGCAATATGGAGGGAGACGGGGAAGACGGAAGCTTCCTCCGCCAGAAGGCGGAACCGAACGCGATCCCGTTTCTTGCGATGCCGACAACCGCCGGAACCGGCAGCGAGGCGACCCGGTATGCAGTGATCTACTACGAGGGAAACAAGCAGAGCGTCACGAGTGAAAGCTTTATTCCGGAGACGGTGCTGATGGACCCGAATGCGTTAAAGACGCTGCCGGTCTATCAGAAAAAATCCACCATGATGGATGCCCTCTGTCATGCGGTCGAATCCTTCTGGAGCGTAAACAGTACGCAGGAGAGCCGGGAATATTCCCGGGCAGCGATCCGGGGCGTTCTGGAAAACATGGAAGGATATCTGGCGGGGACGCCCGAAGGCAATGCCGGTATGCTGATGGCCGCCCACACTGCGGGAAAGGCCATTAATATCACACAGACAACCGCGGGGCATGCCATGTGCTACAAGATTACAAGCCTGTTTCATGCCGCGCACGGGCATGCGGCCATCCTTTGCGACCGGGTTTTGTTTGACTGGATGATCCGGAATACCGGGAAATGCATCGATCCGAGGGGAGAGGCATATCTGAAAGAGACACTGGATGAGATCGGCAGGGCCATGGGCTGCGCCGATGCAGAGGGCGGCGCCGCAAAGCTGCAGGAAATCTTCAAGGGGCTGGAGCTCCCGGTCCCGCATGCTTCCGGGGAGGAATTTGAAGAACTGAAGACCTCGGTCAATCCGGTGCGGCTGAAAAATCACCCCATTGCGCTGGACATCGATACGATTGATGCGCTGTATCACAGGATTCTGCAGTAAAGCAAGGCTGTACGAAGCGTTTCTTCGCCTTCAGGCTCTCGGCGCGTCTTCGCCTTCAGGCGTTTGGTGCGTCTTCGCCGGAATGGATCAGACTGCGGCTGATTCCCCGGCCCAGAACCCGGTACAGTGTGTACAGCAGGATGCCGAGGGCGAAGAGGATGAAAACCCATGCGAAGAGCCGGAGCAGGAAGAATACCGGCTCCCGGTAGAGCGGTGTAATCCAGTCCTGGAGATTCCACAGACTGTAAAAGAACTTGTTGTCGTGGATCAGGTAGATCATGAAGGTTGATGCCGCGATATAGTTCAGAATCCGGCTCTGACGGACGCGGATCCGCAGAAAGATTTCGAACAGGCATACGCCGATCACGAGGACGACCATACTGTAATTCGGATATTTTGAAATGGTCTGAACAAAGGGCTTCTCGGAGGCTTTCTGCAGATACGCTTCAATGTTCACGGCGGTCACGTTGTAGAACGAAAAATTGACCAGGAGGAACATGGCCAGAATGGTCAGCCAGAGATGAATGGCATGGATCCTCCGAAAAGGCCGGAAGCGGCGGATAAATCCGCCGAGGGAATAGAGAAAGACGCCCGTTGCCAGGACCCGGAGGCCGGACGCTGCGGATTCCATCAGCCTTCCGGACCAGCCAAGCTCTGCCGCGGTGAGCAGTACAAGCAGAAAGGTGAGGTATTCTTTCCGGCTCCAGGAGAGCAGATACCGGTTCAGAAACAGCCGGGCAATCAGCGTCACCAGAAAATAGTATCCCACAAACCAGCACATGTTGTTGAATACCTGAATGCTCAGCGGTTTGAGAAAACCGCCGGGGCTGCAGAAAACACAGAAAAAGGAAAACAGCGTCAGAAAAACAGCTGCAAACGCGGTCTGGGTCAGCAGCTTCAGGGAAATCCCGGACAGATCGAATTGTTTCGATGGATCCACCCGATAAAACCCGGAGATCAGCAGAAATATGGCATTCCCGGCCGGGCCCATGGGCATGATGGCGGACGGAAGCAGAAGATTTCGATAGAAGGCCGGGCTGCAGAACAGACCGTTGTTGAATCTGGCCATCGAATCAAGATCCGTCAGCTGAATTTCCACAACGCAGTGATCTATAATATGGAAGGCGATGATCATGATCATCGCAATGATTCGCAGCAGCTCTATGTTGGAACTGCGTGTTGTCCTGGTAGTATTCATGTTTTCGTTTCTCCTTAATTCATATATTAAAGGATACGGCGAAGATGTCAAGGGATGCCGGACGGGCAGTTTCTCATTGATTTTACCATGCAATCTATGTATAATGCATGAAGAAAACGGCTTTCCGGAAAGGAGATCGGAGGCAGAAAGCCTGTTAGCGCCGGGACCCGGGAGGGTTGACGAGGATGGCAGTGATCGAAAGATTCGGCGGATGCTGCCACGGCCGGAGGCTGCCGTATGCGGAGATCATTCCGCAGATCAGACGTGCAGACAGCAGTGGGTCGAAAGGAAGAGAGGAAAAAGCAGAATCAAGACTGTAACAGAGCCTCTTCCGGCACTGCGCAGAAAAGGATGATAAAGGACCGTCCGTATTCCCGCGAAGCGTGAAACCGGATGTTTACAGTAAAAGAAGAAGTTTGAAAAGGAGTTATTGACGATGCGAGTCGTAATACAGGAGAATTATGAAAACATGTGCCGCTGGGCGGCCGGATATATTGCAGACAAGATCAACAGCCATAAAGAGGAACGCCCGTTTGTACTGGGGCTTCCCACAGGCTCCAGCCCCATCGGCGTATATAAGGAGCTGGTCCGTATGAACAAGGCAGGGGAGGTTTCCTTCGCAAATGTCGTGACCTTCAATATGGATGAATATCTGGGTCTGCCCAGGGAGCATGACCAGAGCTACTGGTATTTCATGCATGATAATTTCTTTGATCACCTTGTGGACATGAAACCGGAAAACATCAATATTCTGAACGGCATGACCGAGGATCCGGAGGGAGAATGCGCCCGCTATGAAGAGAAGATCGCTTCCTACGGCGGGATCGACCTGTTCATGGGCGGCATCGGCGTGGATGGCCACATTGCTTTCAATGAGCCGTACACCAGCCTTGCTTCCAGAACCGGCGTCCGGGATCTGACCACCGATACCCGGATCGTAAACAGCCGTTTCTTCGGAAACGATCCGGAAAAAGTACCTGCACAGGCACTTTCCGTCGGCGTCGGTACCGTGACGGATTCGAAGGAAGTTCTGGTTCTGATCAACGGACACAACAAGGCCAGAGCCCTTGCGGCAACGGTTGAGGGACCGGTCAGCCATAAGTGGACCTGCTCCGCGCTGCAGCTGCATAACGGTGCGATCATCGCCTGCGACGAGGCTGCCTGCGGTGAGCTCACAGTCGATACCTACAAGTATTTTCTTGATATCGAGAAGAAAGAGAGGCTCTGATCTATGGGAAAATATTTCGGTACAGACGGTTTTCGCGGGGAAGCGAACAAGGACCTGACTTTTGAACATGCGATCCGGATCGGACGTTTTCTGGGCTGGTATTACGGTGCGAGCCAGGGCAAAAAAGCGAAGGTTGTGATCGGCAAGGATACAAGAAGATCGAGCTACATGTTCGAATATGCACTCTGCACCGGCCTGATGGCCAGCGGGGCAGACGCCTATATCATGCATGTAACGACGACGCCTTCCGTGGCCTATATTACCCGGGTCGATGATTTCGACTGCGGCATCATGATTTCCGCGTCGCATAATCCATATTACGACAACGGCATCAAGCTCCTGAACTCCAGGGGCGAGAAGATGGATGAGGAGACCATCCTGAAGGTCGAAGAGTACCTGGACGGCAAGG
>CACXHD010000187.1 GCA_902767335.1 uncultured Lachnospiraceae bacterium | reverse complement strand
GGGTAAGATCAGCTATATGCTGCAGAAAGACCTCCTGCTCCCCCACAAAAAAATCATCGACAATGTCGCCCTGCCTTTGATTCTGCATGGAAAGGGAAAGGCGGAGGCACGGCGGGAGGCGGAGCCCCTGTTTTCCCAGTTCGGTCTTGAGGGTACACAGTATCAGTATCCGAGCCAGCTTTCCGGCGGGATGCGCCAGAGGGCAGCTCTGCTCCGGACCTATCTGTCCAGATCCAGAGTTGCCCTCCTCGATGAGCCTTTTTCCGCGCTGGATACCATCACCAAAAGCCAGATTCACGAATGGTATCTGGATGTGATGGAACGGATCGACCTGTCCACGCTTTTTATTACGCACGATATCGATGAAGCCATTCTTCTCTCCGACCGGATTTATCTGATGACCGGCCGGCCGGGGGAAATCGGCAGCGAGATTTCCATCCGCCCGGAGCGGACGAAACGAAAAGACTTCACTCTTTCGCAGGAATTTCTGGAATATAAGAAAACCATTCTATCCATTCTCGGGTGAATCAAAATGAGTCAGGGGACGTATCTCCTGACTCATTTTGGCATTTTTCCATTTTCTCACTTTTATTTTGTCATTTTCTCACTTCAAACAACAGCCGGCAGCGGCCCCCGTCACTCTTTTGCGATTTTCACAAGGCGGCTGGTTCCGAGCCGGTCGGCGCCCAGGCGGACCAGGGTCTCGGCGTCCTCGAAGGAGGTGATGCCGCCGGATGCTTTGATTTTCACGTTCGGTCCGACGTTTGCGGCGAACAGTTCGATGTCCTCCGGTGTCGCACCGCCGGTGGAGAAGCCGGTGGAGGTCTTGATGTAATCGGCGCCGGCCTCGGTCACCAGCTTACAGACGCGGACTTTTTCCTCCTGGGTCAGCAGGCAGGTTTCCACGATCACTTTCAGGATATGACCCTTTGACGCTTCCCGCAGCGCACGGATCTCGTCGAGAACGGCGTCATCCTTTCCGGCGCGGAGCAGTCCGATATTGATCACCATGTCCACCTCGTCCGCCCCCTGGCGGATCGCTTCTTCGGTCTCGAAGACCTTCACTGCGGTGGTATTGTACCCGTTCGGGAAGCCGATCACGGTACATACCCGCATCCGGTCGCCCACATATTCTTTCACCGGAGCGACAAAACACGGCGGCACGCAGACGCTCGCGGTATGAAACCGGATTGCGTCGTCGCACAGTGTTTTGATGTCTTCCCATACAGCGGTCTGTTTGAGAAGGGTGTGGTCCGCTTTGCGCAGCAGTTCTTCTCTGTTCATCCTTTTTCCCTCTTTTCTGTCTTTACATTTACAGCAACTGTCAAAAGAATCTGTTCTCTCATCGATTGCGGCTCCGTATTGTGCGGCGGAAACCGCCTGTTTCCGGGCAGCTCCGCGCACATCCATCTTACACACATTGTAGTCACAATACGGTGTTGTCACAATACGGTGCAGTCACAATACGTTCCGTAAAGTCGCGCCGGCCCAGGTCCGCTGGGATCGGATCCCGGACCAGAACTATTTATGATCTGTCCGAAGTAGCGCGCCTTACACAGCCGCACGGCATGATCCAGCAATCGAATCATCCAGCAATCGAATCACCCTGCGATCGAATAGATCAGGAACACCAGCACCGAATACAGCAGGCAGGGGATCATGTTGCGGGAAATGATTTTCCCTTCCTCGCCCACGGCATTGGTTGTGGAAGAAACGGCGACAACATTCTGGATGCAGATCATGTTGCCGATGGCACCGCCGGCCATCTGCAGCGCGATGATGGAGGACCGGCTCAGTCCGAGCATGCCCGCCGTTTCAAACTGCAGCGGTCCGAACAGGATCCCGGATACCGTGCAGGAGCCGGATACGAACGCTCCGAATACGCCCAAAAGCGGCGAGAATAACGGGAAGGCTCTTCCGGTCGCGGAAGTCAGGCCTGTACTGATCAGCGTCAGCATGCTTTCCAGTCCGGCGTGGTTGTCGCCCGATCCGAGCATGATCTGCACCATGCCGATACCGCAGACCAGCGCGATCGCGATCGCGAGCAGCTGCTTTCCGGTCCGGGAAAAGATCCCCGCCACGGCTTTCTGGTCCAGTACCTTTCTGCTGCGGATGATCATTCCGACGGAAACCGCCAGAAACGGAATCAGACCCGGATTGTACAGCAGCGCAAGATCATAATTCAGCGAATCATTGCCGAGAATGGAACGGATATGAATCGCGATTCCACTGAGGATCTGCCGGAGGCCAAAGGCCGGTATTCTGGTCAGCAGAAGGATACCGGCAATCCATGCGTAGGGCAGCCAGGCCCGGATCATCTCACCTTTTGTCACATGGCGGACCGGCTCGGCGGATTTCGTCTGACGGTTGGGAGATGCGAATTCCCAGACATGCTTCGGGACCAGGAAATTCATTCTGGCCATGCCCACGGTCAGGATCAGTCCGATCACAGCGCCGATAATCGAAGCAAACTCCGGTCCGAGATAGGTTCCGAGCAGATAATACGGAACGATAAAGGACAGAGCCGCTGCCAGGGAAAACGGAATCATCTCAACGATATCCTTAAGTCTTCGCTCCTTTCCGAAGAAAAGTACGAGGACCGTGACAATCACCAGCGGGATCACCAGGCCTCCCAGGCCCAGATAGAACACGGTTTTGTGCGTCACTTCCGAAGTAAAATGCTCGATCGTGTCTCCCTGCTCGGTGACAGCCGTCGCCAGGTTGGTCATATTCATCATCATCGGCGTCCCGACCGCGGCAAAGGGTACCGGCGTACTGTTGGAGATCAGTGCAACAATGCAGGCCGCCACCGGCGGGAAGCCAAGGCCGACCAGCAGCGGGGCCGCCAGTGCCGCCGGCGTTCCGTATCCGGCCGCGCCTTCAATAAACGCACCGAACAGATAGCCGATAATAATCGCCTGAATACGCGGATCCGGAGAAATCTGATGGAATCCGCTGCTGATGATGTCCATAACACCCGCGGTGCGCAGCGTATTCAGAAGCAGAATCGCTCCTCCGACAATCAACAGCAGGTCCAGCGCTTTCAGCGCGCCGTACAGAAAACATCCCGCGACCAGCTGCACATCCATCCGCCAGACGGCAAGAACCAGTACAACCGTCATTGCCAGCGAAATCATCAGTGCCCTTCCGGATGGAAAATGGAAAACAACCATCAGCAACAGAGCCGTCAGAAACGGCAAAACAGCAAGAATCACATACGTCAAATGGAATCACCTCTTTTTCAATTTCTATCTTCCCTTTTTCCCAATTACCTGTTTCCCCAATTACCAGTTTCCCAGGACTGCTCCAGCCAGTCCTTTGCCTGTTCATAACCATCCGGATCGAATGGAAACGATTTGCAGATTTTCTGCTCCTCCGGCGTATATTCAAAATTAAAGGGCTCCGGATACACCCATGCGGTCAGGGTATCGTCTGTTTTGCAGATCCGATACTGCATTCCGCAATAGCTGCCATGAAACGCAGACTTTTTGATAAACTCAAAGGAGAACAGATCATCCCGAAGCATCTTCTGCATGCCCCCTTACATCCCGGCCATACAGCCGCTGCATCCGCTGCAGCCGCCGCCGACCATGTCTCCCGACATCAGATCCACCAACGGTATGATGGAACAGACCGCCTGGGCGGCAATGCCTTCGCCGCTGCCGGTGAAGCCGAGCCGTTCCTCCGTCGTCGCCTTGATGCTGACCTGGCCGATCTCAAGGCCGAGGGCATCGGCCACATTTGCTCTCATCTGCTGCAGATACGGCATCAGTTTCGGCTGCTGTGCAATAATGGTCGAGTCAATATTCTCCACCACATAATGGTTCTCCTCGAGAATATTCCCCACCCGGCGCAGCAGTTCCATGCTGGAAGCCCCCTCATACTGCGGATCGGTATCCGGAAAATGCTGTCCGATATCTCCAAGGGCAGCCGCTCCCAGCAGCGCATCCATGATGGCATGGGTAATCACATCCGCATCCGAGTGTCCCAGGAGGCCTTTCTCCCAGGGGATTTTCACGCCGCCCAGAATCAGGTCCCTGCCTTCTGTCAGTCTGTGCACGTCATATCCGGTTCCGACTCTCATCTGTTCTCTCCTTCTCCTGCCCTTTTCCCGTCCTTTTTCATGGCGTCAGTGGCGTTCATCATTCTCGAAAACGGAACAGAAGCGCGCGGCAAAGGACGGCTTTTCCCTTGCGATATACAAGTGCGACGTATCGGAAATGGCCGTCGCCCGGAAGACAACGCTTCCCTTTTCCCGCTCCTCCGAATAGAGTTCCGTTACGGATGACGGAGCCGTGACCAGATGGTGCCAGAGTACAAACGGCGACACATTCCACAGATGCGACAGGATCGCACACGTCATGCCAAAGTGGCAGAAAAGTGCGATTGTGGCATTGGTCCCCTGCTCGGTCCGGTAAAGGTTCCCGCTTCGGTGGTAGCCCCACTGTGCAAGCAGACGGTCCAGTCCCTCACAGGTCTGGTCATAGACGCGGCCCAGATCGCTGGCTGCTGCGACCTCCGTCTCCATCCACCGGTCCAGATCATAATACCTGGGATCATCCTTCCAGGCGGACGGCATCATGTCCCACACAATCCGGCCCTCAAAGCTTCCATCCTCGTTCCGCTTTGTGTTCGGATACGCCTTCTGGAGAAATGCGCTTTCATTCACATCCAGAACGGCGGAAAACTCCTTCAGCCAGTCGAGGACAATTGCGTCCTCATCGCGGACAGCCAGCGTCGGCGCCGCTGTCTGTCTTGCCCTTCGCAGAGGAGAGACATAAAACTGATCCACCTTCTCCTGCTTCATCCGGTCCGCCAGAAGGGCAGCTTCCTTTTTCCCCTTTTCGGTCAGGCGGTCCGCCGCA
The DNA here is from genome assembly GCA_902767335.1 of uncultured Lachnospiraceae bacterium. Lineage (GTDB taxonomy): Bacteria > Bacillota > Clostridia > Lachnospirales > Lachnospiraceae > Merdiplasma. Next base: position 1,312 of record CACXHD010000187.1, on the reverse strand, counting down.
TAATTCGAATCCGGCTCTCCATGTCGAATTAACAGTAATCTCATATCGATCGAGCTCCTTTGCGTTTCAATACTCGTTTCCAAGGTCCTAGTTTATCAAAATTGCATGGATATTTCAATCCTGTCATCGGTTGTTCTGTATGGTTCCGCTTTTGCGTTCCTGTTTCCGACATTCCGTCTTCACATGCCCGCCGCCTTACAGCCGGACCCGGGATCCACACGCATAGCGCACGCACTCGCAGGACGTACCGCACCGCAGGTCAGGAACTGTCGCGAAATTACCTGCTCATCCTGCTGCTCTTTTCGTCCGATGACAGCGTCCGGAAATCGCTTACACAGCTTACGGACTCCGCGCGCACGCAAATCTCCGGCGCACTGCGCACGCAAAGTTCAGGCGCTTCGCACACGGAATGAAGCATGAACGCATCTCTTTTTTTCATAAAAAAATGGAAAAATGCAAAAAATTCTTATCCTACTTTATCCTTTTTCAATATTTCGTTAATATTACTGTGATATAATCATCGAATATGATATCTTTCAACTGGAATTTTGTACATGTGAGCAAAAAAGATTCCATAATATTTACTTCTTTGCTTCGCAGTATGGACGGGATCCTTTCTGCACAATAATAAACAATATCTATAGATACAGGAGAATTGTATATGAGCAACTTAACGAGGCCCCTCAAGAAGAAAATCAGCATCACAATGGATGAGGATCTTTACGAACAGTTAAAGGTCCTTGCTGAGGAGGACGGAAGGAATGTAAGCAATTACATCAATCTCACCATGCGAAGGCATGTCCGTTCTCTGTCCAGGGGCGATTCCGTTCAGATCGAAGCTGCTTCCGAAGCCTGAACCCGAACCGCCGTTCGTATGATCTGTATGCCAAAAGAAATCGCCGCCGGATCTTCTAAGAAGATTCCGGCGGCGATCTGTGTTTTTCCCAAATCCGGCGCAGCAGACGAGCAAAAGAAAGATTCCTTTGTCGTTCCGGTGTTTCCTTAGAGCGTCCGGATAAAGCGGCGGAACGCTTTCTTTCCCTCTTCCGTACGCTTGTAAACTCCGGCATGTTCCAGCACTTTCGCAAATACGATGCCGATTTCCTTCTGAAGAATCAGCGTCAGCTCTTCTTCCGTTTTCTCCGAAAGGTCCGGATATTTGACCTTCAGTTCATCGATCCAGTCCGCATGCTTCTCCAGGGTTTCGTTTTTGCGAAGATCATCGCCATTGCGGACCGCCTGGTTCAGCTGTGCCATTTCATCCCGCAGACGCGCCGGGAGCACGGCAAGGCCCATGACCTCGATCAGGCCG
>CACXHD010000186.1 GCA_902767335.1 uncultured Lachnospiraceae bacterium | reverse complement strand
GAACCGTCCCCTGTCTCCCAGAACCGTCCCCTGATTGACCTATGCGCCGCATTGGGGCTTTTTTATCTGCGCCGCATCGGGCCGCATCGGGCCGTACGGGGATCCAGAAAGAAATTGACGAATCCGCGGTTTTCAGGGAAAATAGAAGGACGATTTCTGGATTATAAACGATCATAAACTGCCTGTTGATCATATAGGACAGGAGAGGAAAGAAGGGTTTTTATGGCAGGACGTTCCATGACAGAGGGCACACCCTGGAAACATATTCTGCGGTTTGCCATGCCGGTTCTGGCAGGTTCACTTTTGCAGCAGCTTTACAATACGGTCGATACAATTGTGGTCGGGAATTTTTCCGGGGAGAGCGCTTTATCCGCGGTCGGGACAACCGGAAGCTTCACGTTCCTGTTCATGGCGCTCGCCATCGGGTTTTCCGCAGGGAACGGCGTCATTGTTGCCCAGCATTACGGCGCGGGAAATGAAAAGGAGGTCAGGGCAAATGCGTCAACCGGGATCCTGCTGCTGCTTGGGATGGGGATTGCGGCAACGGTTCTGGGACTTGCGGTTGCGAGACCCGCGTACAGATATCTGGTGAATGTGCCGGAGGAGATTCTGGATCAGACGCTGGCATATTTCCGGATTTATGCACTGGGCCTTGTCTTTCAGTACGGCTATAATATTTTCTCTTCGATCCTTCGCTCTGTCGGGGACAGTGCGGCGACCCTGTATTTTCTTCTGATTGCATCGGTCTCCAATATCATCCTGGACCTGGTTTTTGTGGCAGGCCTGCACTGGGGCGTGCAGGGCGCGGCGATCGCTACGGATATCGCCCAGGCAGGGTCCTTTGTGGCAGCATATTTTTATATGACCAGAAAGTATCCCATTTTTCGCTTTGGCCGCAGGGATTTTGTCTGGGATTCTCAGAAAGCCCTGAAAACCATAAAAGTGGGCTTCCCGATCGCGCTTCAGATGACCATCGTTTCCTTCGGGCTGACATTTATCCAGCGGGCTGTCAACGGATTCGGCAAGGTGATGACGGCTTCCTTTACCGTCGGCCAGAGGATTGAAATGTATATCAACCTTCCCTGCAACGCGTTCCAGACCACGATGGCGACGTATACCGGGCAGAACATTGGCGCGGGAAAGATGGACAGAGTGAAGCTGGGACTGAAACAGGCCCTGATTCTTTCCTTATCCATGACGGTGATGATCTCCGCGCTTTTGTGGGTATTTGCCGGCAATATCTGCGGCCTGTTCGGTCTCAGTGCCCAGGCTGCCGAATACTGTAATGCGCATCTGCGGACCGTGGCGCTGATCAATATTATTTTATCCTGCTACATACCGCTGTTCGGCGTTTTCCAGGGCTCCAACCATGTCGGGATCCCTACGATTGTTGCGACAGGGGCGCTGGGCATACGTGTTCTGGTCACATATCTGTTCCGATATAGTCCGATCTTCGGATACAGCATTATCTGGTGGAACGGACTGTTCGGATTTGGAACAAGCTTTCTGATTTCATGGACATATTATCTGAGCAACCGATGGCAGAAAAATGCCGTGTTTGGAGCGTGATCCAGGGAGCAGGACGATATGCAGTCATGAACCTGAAAATGAGATGATTTGACGAAGATGCTTCATGGTGAAGCACTGTGCCATGATTCTGAATTGCATTTTGTTCCCCCGGAGGTTACGATACCATTTATAGTGCAGTCGTGCGCAATCACGACGGCAAGCGCCTTGGTACGGACGGCACCGAAGAAGAAGTGAAGCTGTGGACGAAGCTTCTGGGCGTCTGATTTGTGAAACAACGTCCCTGTTGACTCAGAAACAACGTCCCTCTTGACTCACGTCCCTGTTGACTCGAAACGACGTCCCTGTGACTCACAACGTCCCTGTTGACTCAGGAAGCAGGAGACGTGTAATATTAAAACAGGGATTTTGTGAAAAGGCAAAGAAGGAACAGGAGGTGGGAGTATAATGATGTATCCGTTTATGACATTAAATGACGGGACAGAACTTGCCCATTCCGAGGCCTATATGGATGATGAGTCAAAAGATGAGTCAATAGGGATGCTGACTCATCAGTTAGCCGATGAGTCAGAAACAGCGTCCCTATTGACTCAAAGAATTGAGAATACGGTCCGATATATCAGAGAACTGTTTCGCGAGGATTCCGGCGGACATGATGCGGAGCATTCGCTGCGGGTATATCGGAATGCGCTCCGGATCGCGGAGCGGGAACCTTCCTGCGACTGGGAGATTGTTGCACTGGCTGCGTTGCTGCATGATGCGGATGACCATAAGCTGTTTTCCAACAGGAACAATGCGAATGCAAGAGCATTTCTGGAACAGAACGATGTGCCGCCCGAGCGGATCGAAAGGATCTGTGAAGTCATCAATTCCGTATCCTTCAGCCGGAACAAAGGAAAGCGGCCCGGCAGTGCGGAAGCGGCGATTGTGCAGGATGCGGACCGGCTGGATGCCATGGGTGCGGTCGGCATTGCGAGAACCTTCGCTTATGGCGGGGAGCATGGACGTCCGCTTGAGGAGTCGGTGCAGCATTTTCATGAGAAACTGCTCCTGCTGAAGGACCTGATGAATACCGAAACCGGAAAGAACCTTGCGCAGAAGCGGTATGCGTTTCTTGAAACGTTCCTGGAAGAATACCGGGAAGAGATGGATGAGCCGGATAGAGGAAGGGTATTTAAATATGGCACTTTATGCGATCGGTGACCTGCACCTGCATTATCAATCCATACTGAAAGCGCCCGGACAGCTTCATGAGCGGGTATGGAAAAATCATGAGGAGAAGTTCCGGAAGAACTGCGAAAAGCTTATATCTGCGGATGATACGCTGGTGCTGGTCGGAGATCACAGCTGGGGGAAAAATCTCACGGAATGCGAACTGGATCTGCAGTATATCCGGGATCTGCCCGGCCGGAAGATCCTCACAAGAGGCAACCATGACATGTTCTGGGATGCGAAAAAGACGGCGCATCTGAATGAACTGTTTCAGCCGGATCTGACGTTTCTGCAGGACAGCTATGAGACCTATCAGGATTATGCGCTGGTCGGAACCAAGGGATTTACCTTCGAGGGCCCTTTTTACATAGACCGCCGGGGCCGCATCACAGGCTGGAATGAAGAGGACGAGGCGCATGCAAAAAAACTGGTGGAACGGGAGCTGCAGCGCCTGAGAAAATCCTTTGAGCTCGCGAAGGCGGACGGCTGCCGGAAGTTCATCATGTTTCTGCATTATCCGCCGACGAGCATTCTGGAGGAGAGAAGCGGCTTTACCGATCTGGCGGAGGAGTATGGCGCTGAGCAGGTGATTTATGCGCACTGTCACGGTGAGAGGCGTTTTAACGACAGTATTCACGGTGCATATCGGGGAAGAACGTATCATCTTGTTTCCGGCGATTACCGGCGGTGGAAACCGTTGAAAATTCTTGAGTGAGGGAAACAGGGAGGCAGGGGAGGAGACAGGGGACGGTTCTGTGTCTCCTTTTGGCCCCAAAAGGAGACACAGAACCGTCCCCTGTCTCCTCCCTGACTCCCGATCATCCTCATTCCTGCCAGGGAAGAATGGTGATATTTCCGGAGGTGGTTTCGATTTTCACGTCTCCGCTGCCGTCTCCGCACACATATGTGTTCTTCTCTTTTTCGAGAGGCAGATCATATTTCACACTGCCGCTGGTTGTCGATAAACGGGCGGTAAATCCGGGGCCTTTGGGAAGCGTCGCCTGGATATTTCCGGATGTGGCGTCAATATCAAGCTTGTTCAGAGCCGAGGCAGACAGCGTGATGTTTCCGCTGGTGGCTTCGGCCTTTACCGTTCCGGCCTTGTTCAGACTGGCCTGAATATCTCCGGATGTGGTGTCGGCTTTGCAGGTACTTACCTGATTCATGAGGATCTGAATGTCGCCGGAGGTTGCTTCGGTCCGAAGGTTTTCTGCGTCCTCGCCGTCGATGACAATGTTGCCGGATGTAGCGGAGACAGAGACGTTTTCAGCCTTTCCGTGAAGGGGAAGGTTTACATCGCCGGAAGTTACGTCAAAGGATACGTCGTTGAAGATGGTGTTTTCCGGGAATGTTATGGTCAGATTCTTTTTCTGGTTTGAGAAGGAAAACAGCCTGATGCCCGGCTTTTCGTACCGGATCCGGAGTGTATCCTTGTCAAGGAACCAGCGGAGCTGTCTGTCGGGGCTGATCGTTTTACCGGACTCTTCATGAATCGTGACCGTATTGCTCTTGTGATACTCGATATTGATTTTTCCGCTGGTCCAGTCGATGTCAAGATTTTTTACGGGATCCTCGATTTCTGCATCGCCTGCGTGATACTTTTTCATGTCCGGAATGTTTCCGGCCGCAAGGCTGATGATATGTTTCACATTCAGGAATACTGCTGCGGTCAGTATCATGGCGCAAAGAATAAGGCCGGTTTTCACTGCATCTTTTCTGCTCATTTTATAAATCTCCTTTTCCGTCTTTTTTCTGCAATATTTCAAAGACTACAAATCCAATTCCCGCAAGCACGCCAAGTGTATACAGAAGACTTGATCCGGTGATCCTTCCGTGCGAGTGGATCATGCTCATCATGTTTACAAACAGGGTGGCGTCCAGTACAAGCACCGTCAGCAGCGGGCTGCTGTTCCCGATCAGTCTCCGGACGGGCCTTGTCTTTATCACAAAGGGAAGGAATACCAGACCGAGTCCGAACAAAGTGGCACTGGAGGCGATCCCGAACCAGTGGCCATGGGTATACAGGCAGACCACGCCGAGCAAAGCCGTGATGCTGGCGCAGAATGCGCAGAATGTCCAGAATGCCCGGTCCTCTGGGATCATCAACGGTACGATGATCAGGGAAGCCGCGACGGCGAGCGATGCGAGCACGATAAAGAACGTGCCGAGCGAACGGTTTGAAAGCAGGTTGACAATCAGGCAGATCAATATGGGGATCATAAACAGCCCGGATATCGCGGAACCTATAATGGCGGAGCGGCGTTTAAAACGTCTGGCGCCATAGGAAAGGACTTCCGTTTTTTCAGCCTGGAGATCCCGGTCAATTTCATTTTCCCGAAGGTTTTGCAGAAGCCTGCGGCAGGCGGGGCAGTCCTGAAGGTGTTCTTCAACTAAAACACGGCTCGGTTCGCTGCATGCGTCATCTGTATACAGCGGCAGTAAGTCGCGGATTACTTCACATTCCATTTTCATGATTTCATCATCCTTTCCTGAAGTTTCAGCCTGGCACGGTGGTATGTAACCCTGGACCAGTTTTCTGTTTTTCCGAATATCATTCCGATCTCGCGAAAACTCAGCTCACCGAAGACTCTCAGTTCAAATACTTCCCGATACGGTTCCTCCAGCGCATGCAGTGCAACATGAATGCGGAAGGAGGTATCCCGATCCGTGGAGCTCTGTTCAAGGCTTTTTCCCGTATCCGGTATGGCTTCGTTTTCCGGAAGCGGCTCTGTTTTATTCTGGCGCCGCGTTTCATCTATGAAAAAGTTCTTCGCGATGGCGCAAAGCCAGGTCATTTCATCCGAATCTCCTCTGAACTCCCTGCGTTTGGAGATTGCGCGAAAGAACGTTTCCTGCGTAATCTCTTCCGCCGAAGTCCGGTTTCCCGTCAGCGTCATCGCATAGGAGAAGACTCGCATATAATAGGTTTCATACAGCTTTTCGCTGCTTTCACTGTTTTCCCGGGGCACATGACTCACCTCCTTTTTGCCGGCTTCAATGATTAGACGGATGAATTTCCATTTCGTTACAAAGAATTTAAAAAATTTTTCTGACAGGATTATTTTAGCATGTTTGTGTGTTCGGAGGGGGCTGGGATTCGGAAGTTTGCGCATCGGAGGAGACAGGGGACGGGGAGACAGGGGACGGGGAGACAGGGGACGGT
>CACXHD010000185.1 GCA_902767335.1 uncultured Lachnospiraceae bacterium | reverse complement strand
GGAATTGTCTGCTTATGAGATATAAGTGGCCTGAGGGCTGTGAATGGTAACGAAAAAAGAGCCTCGCCTGCGAGACTCCCGCACCGGGCACGGCCGCTGCTGCGGCGTAATTCCTTACGCGCGAATGCGCATCCTCCCGGAGAGTATATTGCCATGGGAAATCGCAATTTCCCATGACACAAAAAAAATCGGGGCAACAGGATTTGAACCTGCGACCTCTCGGCCCCCAGCCGAGCGCGCTACCAAGCTACGCCATACCCCGATTGTGAAAATCAAACGCCAAACCCGCCGGCGGTCAACTCACGCAGACCATATTAACACTGTTTCCGGAAAAAATCAAGGGCGGATTCACTCCTGCTCCTTGATGATGTAGTTTTGCCGTTTCTTTGTTTCCAGATAAATCTTGGAAATATAAAGGCCGATAATTCCCTGACTGAGAAGTTCCATGCCGCCGATGAAGATGACGATGCTGGCAAGGGAGGGCCAGCCGGCAACCGGATCGCCGAACAGAAGTGCCCGGACGACAATGATCACCAGAAAAATCAGCGCGATCAGACACAAGACAATTCCTGCATAGGATGCCAGTGTCAGCGGCAGTGTGCTGTAGGCAAGGATGCCGTCCACGGCATAGCCGAACAGTTTGAAAAAGGACCATTTGGTCTGCCCGGCGCTGCGTTCGACGTTTTCGTAGGAAAGCCATTTCGTGCGGAAACCGACCCAGCTGAAAATCCCCTTTGAGAACCGGTTATATTCCTTGTCGGCAATGATGGCATCGACCATTTTTCGGCACATCAGGCGATAATCCCTCGCCCCGTCCATGATCTCTGTATCCGACATCCGGTTGATCAGCTGATAGAATCGCCGGGAGAAAAACGACCGAATCGGCGGTTCTCCCGCTCTTGTACTGCGTTTTGTGGCAACACAGTCGTAGGGATCCTCCGGATCCGTTACATAAGACAGCATTTCCGGAAGCAGGGAAGGCGGATCCTGGAGATCCACGTCCATCGTCGCGACAAAATCCCCGCCGGCCATTTCCAGGCCGGCCAGAAGCGCCGCTTCCTTTCCGAAATTGCGGGAGAAGGAAATATAATGTACCCGCGGATCCGTTTTCCGCAGTTCCTTCAGAATATTCAGCGTCCGGTCCCTGCTGCCGTCGTCGACAAAACAGAATTCGATCCTGGCATCCAGTTTCGGTTCAACGGAACATATTTCACGGTAGAAAATCGGGATGGTCTCTTCTTCGTTGAAGCAGGGTACCACCAGTGATAATAATGGTTTCATTCTTCGCTTCTTTCTCCGTTTGACTGTAAAACCCCTGTCTCATCCATGTCTGCGTCTCTTTTGTCCGGAACGGTTTCTTTTCCGGCTTCGGTTTATCCGAATACTCCCGGCGAAAATCAGTACCCCGGCGAAGGTAATCAAAAGACCCGCTGCGGATCCCGGCGTCTGATAGGACAGTTCCAAATGGTGTGTCCCTTCGTTCATCGGTATCGCAAGGTACATCTCGTTTCCGCACAGTACCGGAGCCGTCTCCCCGTCCACACGGGCGGTCCACCCGTCTGAAAACGGCAGCGCCAGGCACAGGATTTTCGGGCTTTCCAGCGTAATGTCCCCGCTGATGCGGGAAAGGGAAAATGTATCCGCATCTGCGTCGTAGGAAACATTCTGCAGCGTATTCCCGGTCAGATGGGAAATGTATTCCTCCAGATGCTGCATTCCCTGACAGACGATCTCCAGCTGCTCGAAGCGATAGATCCCGGCCTTCGGAAAGGTCAGAACCAGCTCCTGCAGCGCCCCATCGCGGTATCCCATATTGACGATGAAGTCATGCCGCCCCGCGTACCAGCTGTGGCGGGGATCCAGATAGATCAGGGACTTCACGATATCTTCGTTCTTCCCGTCCTTTGCACGGATCCGGAGATTCACCTGTGTATTGCCCTCTTCCACTTCCAGACCGCGTACATACAGGCAGGTTTCGCTCTGCTCTTTTCCTTCAAAGGTGAACCGCACCTGGGCGTTCACTCCGGTTACCGTAAAGCAGCCCTCACCGATGGAGACATTGGAATCCAGCGCTTCCATCTGAAAAGGTACGGATACCGCATCTCGGACAGGTTTCCCGCAGATCGAAAGGGCGTTTTCCTGCGGATCGGATGCCGGGTCCGTCCGGTAAAAATCCTTCAGAACGGATTCGTCTGCTTCCTTCAGGACGATTCCCTGCAGCATCGCCTCCTGCCGCTCGAACGCATCCATGTTCTGATAATCCGCTTCCCGGATATAATGATCAAAGGTGTACCCGAACGGCAGGGCGAAGGTATTCCGGTATACAGGGTACACCGCGTCCAGCGGGTTGTCGGTTTCCGGAACCCGTTCGTATCCGAAGGGAACCCTTCCGGTCTGGGTTCCGGTGTAATACTGCACTCCGGCCAGGGCATTTGTCATCACCCGGTCATCCAGCCCGCGGAAATCATAATTCCGATAGGTATTGTTTGCCAGATCATCCAGATATCCTGCCACACTGCCGTTGGAAAGGCTCCAGTAAAACTGCGTCGAGGGGAGTCCGTCGATCACCGGCCCGTTTTTTGTCAGTTCACTGCCTGTATATCGGCAGAATGCCGCAGCGTCTTCCCGGATCCCGGTCTGTGCGGCGAGGCGTTCCCCCTGGGCCTCTGCTGCTGCTTTGACCGCTTTGCCCTCGGTATTCCAGATCCTATTGTCCGCCCTTTCCAGAAGGCTTGCGGAATCTGCATCCGCCGATGCATCCGCCGCATTCCCGGATGTGTCTCCGGATGCCGGCAGAGAAAGGATTTCATCCTCCGTCAGTTCATCCGTCATCCCGGACATGGGCAGATAATGCTTCAGAAAGTCCTGACCTTTGCTGCTGTACATATACCAGGCGTTTCCTGCTGCAGAACTGCACAGCAGAATGAGCAGGATACTCCCGGTAAGCAGCCGGATCCTCGAAGAAATTCGCAGCGAACGGGGGCCCTTCGTCCGGCGTCTGCACCAGGAACAGATGCAGACCGCAGCCAGTGCGGCTGCGGCCAGCCGGATCTCCAGACGCATATTCAGCCAGCATCCGCCGTCTGTCATGGTAATCAGAAGACGATATCCCATCAGAAACAGGGCGAGCACAATCCCTTCCATGAGATGAAGCTCCTGCAAATCTTCCCACAAAAGCGCTGTGATCCATGCCATAAACAGGCTGACGGCCCAGGTCCATCGGTTGGAGACATAGGAAAAACCGGAAATGGCGTAGGATGCCAGCGGAATGCAGAGCATTCCCGCAAGCGCCAGAAACAGAATCTTATATCTCGTATATTTCCGGAATTTCAAAAACAGCAGAATCAGAATCATCGCCCCGATCCCGGTATATCCCAGAAATGTCCAGCTGCCTGCGGAATATCCACTAATCGCGGCGGCCGCCATTTTTCTGTAATAGATTCCTGGATATCGAAGGTTCAGCTCGTAGCCGTTGTCGATTCTGGGATTGGAAAGAAACGCCTGAACCACCGGCCAGAACAGCAGGCAGCTGAGCATCACCCCGAGTACCGAAGACCAGAAGATCATGAACAGTCCGGAAAAGGCGTTCCGAATCCGGGAAAGGCCATATTCCGAAAGAAGTCTCCAGACAACATAGAGGACGGTCAGAAGAACCATCATGTAGAAAAAGTAGAAATTGCTCAGCGCACCGAACATGACGCTGCATGTCAGCACAAGGTATTTCTTTTCCCGGAGAATCTTCTCAACGCCAAGAAGGATCAGCGGAAACCAGATCATCGGATTGATAAAAAACGGATGACGGGCTGCCGTATATAAGGCGAAGGAAGAAAACACATACAGAACGGCGCCGGCGGCCATTCCCGCAGAAGAAACGCTGCCCGGGGAATCCTCCCGGCTGATTCGCCTCTCCAGCGTATACCCGGCAAAGGCAAGGAACGAAAGCCCGGACAGGCCCATGCGAAGGACAATCAGCGCGTTGTACAGCCATACGATCCGCGCCGTATCGAAAAATACACTGAGCAGATTCAGCGGATCCCCAATCACATAATAATGCAGTGTGGTGATGACATCCGCCCCGTATCCCAGCGCCAGTGAATATGCCGGAATCGTCAGGTTTCCGCCCCGCAGCCGCGCAAAAAGCACCCGCAGGTATCTGCCGTAAAAATCCAGAGCTTTGATATGCTGCTTGATCCCGTCATCATCGAAAACAAGGGATCGCCCGCTTCGGTAAAAAGGAATCAAAAAGAGGCATGCCATCACAGAAAACAGCAGAAGGTACAGTGCACAGGCTCTCCGCCTGACATCCTTTCCGGTTTTTGGCACCATCTGCTGCATTCTGCCGCTTCCTCCCATAAAGAATCGGATTGTAAAAAGAAACTGTGAAAAAGGTGCTGCAGATGACAAAGCAGCAATCCGGCGGCCCTGTCTCTCAGCGGATCATACTCTGATAATATTTCCGGACTTCCAGAATTGGTTCACTGGTCAGTTCCACGCCCAGCCGTTTGAAAATACGAATGT
>CACXHD010000184.1 GCA_902767335.1 uncultured Lachnospiraceae bacterium | reverse complement strand
TATCAAAGGAGGCTTTTTTCAGCCACACGTCACTACTGCTTTTTCCAATCCCCCCAGCATAGCTGGGGGTTTAAGGATGTCTAATCACCTTTCCAGAGTTTATCAAGCCAGATCGTCGTTTCAACAGAGCTGACGCTGATATTGATCCCTACATCAGCCAGATTCTGCTGGATGGCTTCCCACATGGCCTTCTGGTCCTGGGTAATGCTGATTTCTCCCAGATCAACCGGCGTCTCAATTCCCGCCTCCGCGAGCAGTTCTTTTGCCTTCTCGGGATCATAGGCATACTCCGTAAATCCTTCCGGTTTGTCCATGCCCCATTCAGGCTGGAAAAATCCGTGGGGCACCTGATAATTGCCGGGGACTTCGCTCATCAGCGCTACGCCGTCTGTGTCAATGGCAAACAGAATGGCCTGCCGAAGCGCCTGGTCCGCCACGATCTCGCTCTGCGTGTTAAAGATGATGTAGTTGCCGAGGATCGGCGCAGAAAACTGTGTTTTCAGTTTGGAATCTTTGTTCGCCTGGTTATATGTGGCAGACGTAATGGGTGCATAGTCGACCTCACCCTTCTGCAGCGCGATCAGCACTGTGTTGGCATCCGGTACATACCTGAAATTAATCGCATCAAGCGCGGGCTTTCCGCCCCAGTAATTCTCGTTTGCAGTCAGTTCCGCCACACCGGTCGCCTCATCATAGCTTTGCAGCACAAAGGGACCTGTTCCAGTCAGCGTTTCGAAATAGGCTTCCGCACCCTCCGCCTCAAATTTCTCGGCGTTTATAATCGGCAGGTTTCCAAGATAATATCTGATGTACTCTGCAGCAACGGGAACCGTGATCGCTACGGTTTTTTCATCGACTGCCTCCGCGGAAAAGCCCGCGAAGTTGCCGGCCCCGGTTGCCGTCGTCAACGCATAGTCAAGAGAACCGACCACGTCATCCGCCGTCACCTGTTTGCCATCCGAAAACTGTGCGTCACGGAGCTTGAACGTCCAGGTGAGACCATCCTCGGAGATCTCATAGGACTCAGCCAGCATCGGTGTAACCTGCTCATCCGCTTCCTTCAGACCGTCGTAGCGGATCAGCGGCTCCACGATCGTCCGGGTGATGTCTGTTGCATAGTCGAAGGGATCCAGGGGAGCCTTGTACGTATAGGCTGCTGTCAGGGTATTGCTCTCCTGATCCGCCATTGCCCCTGATGAGAATGCCGCAGCACCGATCATGCATCCAAGAATGAGACTCATTGTTCCTTTTTTCATCACATACCTCCTGAAATCATTTATCTGCCTTCTCGTTACATTTTTTATCATACCGGTTTCTTTCATTCCGAAGCTGTCACTCTTTCCGGCACCTGATGCATGCCGCCTTATGGCCGGGCGCGATCTCGACAAGCGGAATGGTCTGTGTGGTGCATGCCTGTGTGCAATGCTGGCAGCGCCCGGCAAACCTGCATCCCGGCCCCGGATCGATGGGCGAGGATACTTCCCCCTGCAGGATCTCCGGTTCCCTGCCAATTCCTTCCACCGAGGGTTCGGGAATGGCCGAAAGGAGCGCCTTTGTATATGGATGTACTGGATTTTCAAACAATTCCTCTGTTTCAGCCTGCTCAACGCATACGCCGCGGTACATGACCAGGATATCATCGGAAATATGCCTGACGACGGACAGATCATGGGTGATGAACATATATGTCAGCCCCAGCTCCTCCTGCAGGTCCATCAGCAGGTTCAGGATCTGGGCCTGTATGCTCACATCCAGGGCACTGACCGGCTCATCGCACACAATAAACTCCGGCCGGACCGACAACGTCCTGGCAATACCCACGCGCTGACGTCTGCCGCCGTCGAGTTCATGCGGGTAAGCGGACGCCACACGCTCACTCAGCCCCACAAGTTCCATCAGCTCTCTGACGCGGGGAAGGGCCTCCTGTTTTCCAGAGCACATCTTTGTAAGCAGCAGAGGCTCCATGATGCTCTCCATCACGGTCATGCGCGGATCCAGCGAGGAGTAGGGATCCTGGAAGATGATGTTCATCTTTTTGCGCATCTCCTTCATCTCCCGCTTATTCATGGCAAAAACGTCCCGGCCTCTGTACAAAAGCCGGCCTCCGGTCGGTTCGATCAGGCGGATCATCGTCTTCCCCAGCGTACTCTTGCCGCAGCCCGATTCCCCGACTACGCCCAGCGTCTTTCCTGCTCCGATGCTGAAGTTCAGCCCGTCCACCGCGTGCAGCATGTGTTTTTTGACCGGATAATATTTTTTTATGTCTACAGCTTCAATCAGCGGCGTCATGTCATGCATCTGCTTCACCTCCATAGAGGAAACAACGGATCTGGTGGGAACCGTCGACATGTACGGACGGCTTCTTCTCTTTGCATTTCTGCATGCAGTGTTCACACCGCGGTGCGAAAGCACATCCCTCCGGCAGATTGGCCGGGTCCGGCATCATGCCGCGTATGGGTTTCAGACGTGCCTTTTTGCTTTTCAGGCCCGGTATGGAACCGAACAGTCCGTCCGTATAGGGATGATGATCTCTGTTTGCAAAAATATCCATCACGGTACCCGATTCCACGATCTCACCCGCGTACATGACCGCAACTTTGTCGCATGTCTGTGCCACAATACCCAGGTCATGGGTGATCATGATCATGGACGTATCCAGCTTTGTCTTCAGTTCTTTCATGAGACTGAGTACCTGTGCCTGTATCGTCACATCCAGCGCAGTGGTAGGTTCATCCGCGATCAGCAGTTCCGGCTCGCATGCCAGCGCGATGGCGATCACCACCCGCTGCTTCATTCCGCCCGAAAACTGATGCGGATATTCAATCCTGCGCGCTTTCGGAATGCCCACCAGTTCCAGCACCTGATCTACACGCTCGTATAACTGTTCTTTCGTTCTTCCCTGGCGGTCATGAAGCATCAGCGCCTCATAGATCTGCTCTCCCACCCGCATGATGGGATTCAGGCTGGTCATGGGATCCTGGAAGATCATGCTGATCTTCTCACCGCGAATGGCCTGCATTTCCACGTCCCTTTTCTGCAGAAGATCCTCTCCCTCATAAAGGATCCGGCCGCCTGTAATCTTTCCCACCATATCCGGCAGAACACGCATAATGCTCAGCGCCGTTGTCGTCTTTCCCGCACCGGTCTCTCCGACGATTCCCAGCGTTTCCCTTCTGTTTAATTCCAGATCAATATGGTTGACCGCGTGGACTGTCTCCAGATCCGTTTTATACTGTACGCTCAGATCTTTTATCTCAAGCAATTTTTCACTCATTTAACGTATACCTGCTTTCCATGCACTGCCATTCATGTCAATCCCGTACCTGCCGGCTGCACAGGGCAGCTTCAGTCTCTTAATTCTTTAACCTCGGATCCAGCGCGTCACGCAGGCCGTCGCCGATCAGCGTGATGGACATGGCCGAGATCACAATGGCAATACCGGGAATCAGCATCAGGTTCGGTGCATCCAGCATATAGTTTTCTGCATCGGACAGGATAATCCCCCATTCCGGTGTCGGCGGCTGCACGCCAAATCCGAGATAGCTGTATCCGGCTGCAGCAAGAATGGTACCCGCCACCATACCGAAACCCTCGGCAATGATCAGCCCCATGGCGTTGGGCAGCACATGCCGTACAATAATGTGCAGATTGCTGCTGCCGAATGCCCGTGCAGCCTGAATGTATTCCATATCGGAAAGGGTCATCACCTGACTTCGTACGGTTCGGGCGATCATCGGAATGGTTCCGATACTCATAGCCAGCAGCAGGTTCAGAAGACCGGTACCAAACGATACAACGATCACCACGATCACCAGCAGCGGCGGCATGCAGTTGAGTACGTCAAAGAAGCGCATCACAACATTGTCAAAAACTCCGCCGAAATAACCGGTTGCCGCGCCGATCACCGCACCGATCGAATAGGAGATCAGTACCACCAAAATGCCCATGGACAGGCTGATCCGGCTGCCGTATACCATCCGTGCGAACAGATCCCTTCCCAGATTGTCCGTGCCGAAGAAGTGTTTCAGGCTCGGACCCTGCAATACCTCAGATGGATTGATCCTGGTCGTCATATCTTTGGGAATGATCAGACTCCCGAAGATCGCGAACAGGATAAAGATGGCAATCACATATAACCCCAGCATCCCGGTCTTACTCTTTTTGAACCGTCTCCATATCTCTGCGGCCTGACTCGGACGCTTCCGGCTCTTTTCTTTTCTCTTTACGCTTTTCATTTTATTGCCCCACTCCGGATCTGTCTGCGGAAACGCTTGTGAATTGCGTCCGCCGGCATCCTTATGATTTCCTGTCTGCTGACACGCTTATGTTTTCTCACTGCTGATCAGGTCGTATATTTGGCTTTGACGCGGGGATCCGCGTAAGCGCTGATCACATCCACCGCAAGCACTGCCAGACACCAGATCGCCGCCAGGAAGATGGTAGTGGCCATGACCAGAGGCACGTCCTTGGAACGCATGGCGTCCAGAACCAGCGTACCAAGTCCCGGGATGGAAAATGCGGTTTCGATGAGCACCGTTCCACCCAGCATGGCGCCGAAGGTCAGCCCGATCAGGTTGATCAGCGGCAATGATACATTCGGCAGGGCATGATGCCAGATGACACGTTTTTCCGAAGCGCCTTTTGCTCTGGCCGTGCGGATATAATCCTGTCTGACGGCTTCCAGCATGATGGTCCTGGTGGTACGCATCAGACCGCCGGCACTGCCAATCCCGTAGACTGCCACCGGCAGAATGTAATGTTTCCAGGTATCCACCCCGTTGGTAGGCAGCCAGCCAAGTTTGAGGGAAAAGATCAGCATGGCCACAAGCCCGAACCAGAAACTGGGCATGGAATTAAAGATCATGGCAAATATGCGCAACGTGTAGTCCGTCATGCTGTTCTGCTTTACGGCTGCAAGCACCCCAAGCGGAACCCCCAGCAGCATGTACACGATGGTTCCGAACAGTACGACCCGGAACGTATATTTGAAGTATCTGGCGATATCATCAACCACATTCTTATTGGTCATCCATGATTTTCCGAAATCGAAATGGAAAATAATATCACTCAGGTATTTGCCCAGGCGTTTCAGGACCGGCTGGTCATAGCCCAGCTCATGATTCAGACGGTCCACGTCCTCCTGTTTCGCCTGCATGCCGAGAATATTTCTGCCCGGATCGCCCGGCACGATGTTGATCATCAGAAACACAAGAATGATCACGCCAAGCAGAATGGGAATGGTCAGTAAAAGTCGTTTCAGCACAAATTTATACATGTCTTATTCCTTTCGTGCATCCTTCTTAACATCCAGGTTCTTCAGGAACATGTATCTTCTCCGCGGATATTTATCTTCAGGAACATGTATCTTTCCTCGGATATTTATCTTCAGGAGTGTTTATCTCCATGGACATTTCCCCGCCACTTCCAGTGTTCTTTCTATATCTTCATCACTGGTATAAGCGCCAAGCGACATCCTGATATATCCGCTTCCGGAAGAGAGGATCACCTTCTGCCCGATAAAATACTCGTAGATCTCATCGGCATGTTCCGATTTGAAACAAAGGGACGCACATCGTCTGCTGCTGTCAGCAGGGGTAACCATCCGATATCCGTATAGGGCAAGTCCTTTGTAAAGCCTGGTCAGAAGCCCGGTGATCCTTTCCTGAATCCGGTCTGTTCCGATCTCCAGAATCTTCTGCACCGAATCATGCAGGACATAGGTACCCAGAAGATCGCTTGAACAGTTGTCGTACTTGCGCGCATCCATTTCATCTTTGTATCTGATTTCCGGCAGTTCTCCCTGCCGGACCAGTTCGATCTGCTCGGTACAGGCTGCAAACACAGGTCTGACTCGCTGTAACAGTGCATCGCAGATATACAGATAGCCGATGCTGATGAAAGCGCAAAGACCTTTGTATGCTCCTCCCGAAACCGCGCTGACACCCCATTTTTCAGCCTCAAAAACACTCAGTCCAACGCCCTGAATTCCGTCGACCACCAGGAAGATCCCTTTCTCGCGGCACTTTCTGCCAAGTTCAGCCAGATCCATTTTGTAACCGGTCAGTGACTGTACATAGCTCACACAGATCATCACCGTATGTGCATCCACCTGCTCCCACAGGGCGTCCATCGACGGGATTCTGTCCGGCAGCATTTTTGCCATCCGCACCTCCACGCCCCTTGTCCGGGCTGCATGCAGGCACGGCACCAGGATCGCGGAATGTTCCCAGTCAAACGTTACGATATTATCACCGGGTTTGAAATCGAACCCCTGCATGATAATGTTGAATCCTTCATTTGTATTCTTTGTAATGGTCACATTCCTGGACGGTACGCCGCCCAGTACCCTGCCAATATAGGTTCTTGCTTCATCCGCCATTTTAAAAAACGGTTCTCTGCCGGGTCCTCCGCGCAGGGCTGCAGCGGCTGCCGGCGCCCAGTCATCAAAATACCTGCCGGCGGCTGCCCTGCCGATCAGCGAGCCTCCGCAGTCATAAGCCGAATCCATATATGTGCAGAGCCCTGTAACCGGGAACTGGCTCCTGTAATCATCCCACCATGCCATAAGTAAACTACACTCTTCTTTCTGCAGTGATCAAAAAACTCTGCTCCTTTGGAGTTTGAAACTCTGTATCCGTATTTCCTCAGGCCTGCGGCGGAATCACTCCACGCATGCCCGCCATCATCAACGCCTGCAGCAAAATTGCCTGCGGCCCTTTATGCATATCGGTCGTGTCAAAATATTCTCCCAGGGAGTGTATACCGCCGTGCTCCCCGCCCGTTCCGACAATGACCGCCTGCATACCCGCGCGTATGGCCATCCCGCCATTGGCATTGCCCGTGTCAAAAAAGCGTGGGTTTTCCACTCCCATCTGCTGATAGATATGATACATGCTGCCGCACACCGGATGATTCCAATCCTGAGCAGCAGGCGTAAACACTTCATGTTTATGGATATCGAAGGTGACCTTCTCGCTTTGGCACCGCTCATTCTCCGTTCGGCAGGCATCCTCCATGATTTTCTGAAGATCCTGCTCCGTGAGTTCCAGTTCCGCCTGGCGGCAGGCACGCACCTGTACCGTAAGCGTTGTCAGATCGGTTGTGCAGCCCTGTCCTTTATGCACATCATCCGCAATGCCATGCACCAGAACCATCGTTTTCTCCCGCGGCGTATATTCAGAAACTGCCACGGCCGCCCTGGCAGCCGCCGTCAGGCACTGCGAATATCTGCCATAGTTGATGCGTTCCCCTTCACTGCGAAAGCGTACCTCATAGTGACATTCCCCGCCGCAGCCGACTGCCATCCAGCCAAAGCCGGCACAGTCGAGAGAGATGACTGCATCAAACCGATGTTCTTCCACGAAACGCTGCATCCCGTAGATTTTCGTTTCTTCCTGTACCATTCCGGCAAACCATATGTCGCCGCAGGTCTGTATATCTTTTTCATTCAGGGCCCGCAGAACACTGAGCATGGCCGACAGCCCGCTCGCATCGTCCGTGATGCCCGGCATATAAATACGGCTCCCTTCCCGGCGCGGCTCCAGCTTCGTATACAACGGAAATACAGAGTCCAGATGTGCATCAATGAGAATAGCCGGGCCATCTTCCGTTCCCCTGCGCACGCCGTAAACATTGCCGTATCGGTCGGTGCTGATCTCTGTCAGCCCATACTGCGCAAAAAAGGCAGCCATCCGCCTCGCGCGCTTTTCTTCATGAAACGTAAACCCCGGGATCTGCGCAATCTCAATCTGCTCCTCCAGCCTTTTTTCCTGATCCGGAACAATATAATCCAGCGCAGCCTTCACTTTATCATCGGCATAAAGCGTCTCAAATGCCGCTTTGATCTTTTCGCTTACCGGAATTCTCTCTTCCATACCTTTCCTCTCCAACAGTTATAATGATAATTTATGCATATCTTTATAATATCTCTACAATACTGTTAATATATTGATTACATTAGCACAGGCGCTTCGTCGTGTCAATCAGAATAAAGCGCAGTTACCCGTAAATACTGATAAATGCATGAATATAAGTCAAAAAAGGCGCTGCGAAAATTCCCTGCAACAGGAATTTTCGCAGCGCTATTAATATATTAGAAATATACAGCAGGCGTTCAAATGACGATCTTCTTCCTTTGTTCTGACAATTCCATCCGATAATCCTGTAAAGCCAGGAGAATGCTGATGTCCATATCCTTCCTCCTCAACAAATCCAAATGCCTGCGGATCTCACAATTCGGAATTCCTGTACCGGTTTATGCCAAGATCGCATATTGTACATCCAATCTGCCATGGATCGATCTTCTTTACCACAGAAAAGAAATTTTCAACGCTTAGCGCCCGTCCGACGGACGGGCGCTTAACGCCGGCTGCAGGCTTTTCCCGGCGGGAAACTTCCCCGCCGGGTCAACCCCCGTGCCCTCCCCGCAGCACTTCCGCCGCAAGGGTTATTTCTGATTTTCCCCGCAGCATTTCCGCTGCGGAGAAAATTCCTTACCTTCCTCCATACCGTCTGCGGCGCAGGAAGAAGAAGAGAAGTACAATCACTGCCAGGCTGACCGCCATCACTCCGACAAGCGGTCCGATCGGAGTATCATCTCCGGTCTTGACCTTTCCGGCTTCTCCGGAAGTAGTGCTTCTGCCGACAGAGCCCGGTGATGCGGTGCTGTTCGATCCGGACGATGCTGTCGATCCGGACGATGTTGTCGATCCGGAACTGCCCGAAATTGTACTGCCGCTTCCGTTTCCGCCGATTGTAATCGAATTCTGGCTGCTGCCGGATTTGTTCGAAACGGAAGAGTCGGAAGAACCGGACGAGTCGCGATTCTTGTCAGAATTAGCTCCGCTGTCATCATCGGGATCAGAATCGCCGGAGGACGAAGGCTTATTCTTCAGAACATCCGTAATCCTTGTCGTCAGTTCCAGCGTATCGTCAACCGTCTCCTGGCTGACGAACGCCGATGACCAGCTGT
>CACXHD010000183.1 GCA_902767335.1 uncultured Lachnospiraceae bacterium | reverse complement strand
TTCGCTCCACGGAAAACCTGCGGAAGCCCGCAGCAACCTCACGCTTCAACGCTATCAAGGTCACAACATCGAAGAGTATATATGATAATTTCTCAAAATGCAACTGCAGAAAAAAGTTTTTTTGTCTTTAATTGTATTTTTTTTAGTACATTATTGGGTTTCGCTTTTTGTTCCGGGGTGATATGATAGCCACAGCGCAAAAAGGGAGACAGGGGACGGTTCTGTGTCTCCTTTTGGAAGCAAAAGGAGACACAGAACCGTCCCCTGTCTCCCATAAGAAGAGGTTTCTGCCTGATATGAATGATTCTTTACTGCTCTCCGGCCATCCTTCCTCTGACCCCTCCATCCGGGACCAGGCGGTCCGCCACATGGAGGAAATCTCGCTCAACGCATGGCCGTCACACAAAATCGAGCTTTATGACGGATGGCTGATCCGCTATTCCTGCAATTATACCTACCGGACCAACGCCGTGGAACAGGTCGGTCCTTCCACGATCCCGGTCCCGGAAAAAGTCGCGTACTGCGAACAGGTATACAGGGAATACCATACCCCCTGTCACTTCAAGATCCATCCGCTTCTGGACCCGGACTTCGACCGCTATCTTTCCGAACAGGATTACGAGATCCGTCATGTGACGGAGGTGATGACCGCCGACCTGAAGCGCATGAACCTGCTTACGCCTACGTCCTCGGAGTACGACTTTGAAAACCGTCTGGGCATACCGTCCTGTATTCATTATGGAAAAGACCTGAGTGTTCTGCTCACTCCGTTCATCACGGAAGAATGGATCCACGGCGTTTTCCATCTCAACGGTACCTGCGACCCGCAGCTGCGCCGGATCGTGCCCTCCATGTTCTTCGCCATTCCCAAAAAAACCATCGTCGCGTCCGTGGAACTGGACGGTCGGATGGTTGCCTCCGGTCTGGGCATCTGCGACCGGGATTATATCGGGATCTACGCGATCTATGTCTCTCCGGGCTGCCGCCGGCGCCATTACGCCCGGGCCGTCTGCAGCGCGCTGCTTTCCGAAGGCGCTCACCAGGGCGCCCGGCATGCTTACCTGCAGGTCGTCAAGGGGAATCAGAATGCGAAGAATCTGTATCTGTCGCTTGGCTTCGACAGCTTCTATACGTACTGGTTCCGGAGCAAGGTGTTCAACTGAAGACAGCCTTAGCTTATGCCTCTGTCTCCGCTCGGTCCCAGCTCCATCGCGCCGAAGCGCCGCAGGGCAGAACCAGCGGCTCCTGTTTTGTTCCCGAAGCAACCGGAAGGCCGATCTCTCCGCTTTCAATCCTGCCGCCGCGTCCCCGCTGTTCCAGTGTCAGCATATAGCGCATCACAGACGGGGCGAGGCCGGTGGTATAGGAATTGATCAGGAAAAACAGCGGTTCCTGTGAAAGAAGCAACGCGGCTCTTTGAACAAACGGATAGACCGATTCTTCAATCTTCCAGATTTCCCCTTTCGGCCCTCTTCCATAAGAAGGGGGATCCATGATGATCCCGTCATAGTGATTGCCGCGGCGGATTTCCCGCTCCACAAATTTCCCGCAGTCGTCCACCAGCCACCGGATCGGTGCATCCCTGAGCCCGCTTAAGACGGCGTTCTCCTTCGCCCATCCGACCATTCCCTTCGAAGCATCCACATGCGTCACCGCAGCGCCCGCAGCCGCTGCCGCCAGTGTGGCGCCGCCGGTATAGGCAAAGAGATTCAGGACCCGGACCTCCCGTCCCTGACGTCTTCGCTGCCGGATTAAGCCGGAAAACCAGTCCCAGTTCACGGCCTGTTCCGGGAAAAGTCCGGTATGTTTGAAGCTGAACGGTTTCAGCCCGAAGGTCAGATCCCGGTACCGGATGGTCCACTGCTCCGGGAGATCAAAAAACTCCCACTCGCCGCCGCCCCTGCTGCTGCGGTGGTATTTCGCATTCGGCCGCTTCCACCCCGGATGTTTCCGGGAAGTCGTCCAGATCACCTGCGGATCCGGCCGGACAAGCAGATAGTCTCCCCATCGTTCCAGCTTTTCTCCGTCCGAGGTGTCAAGCACTTCATAGTCCTTCCAGCCATCAGCAATCCACATACGCAGGTTATCTCCTTTTCCGGCGGAACCCCCGCCCTGGTTTATCAGTTACAGTAAAACAGGTACCATACATCAGGAATCGGCTACAGTATAACAGGTACCGTAAATCAGGTATCGATTACAGTATAACAGGTACCGTAAATCAGGTATCGATTACAGTAGAACAGGTACCGTAAATCCGATATCGATCAGAGAAAACATGGATCGATCCGGTCAGGACCCGAAGAACCGGTCCATACATGCAGGCAGCTCCGCCATCGAACGGATCACTGCGTCCGGATGCTTTGCCGAACCGAACCCATAGGCCGCATGCACAAAGGAGGCGCCTGCTTCTCTTGCGCTCTCCTCGTCCCCTTCCGTATCACCGACATAGACGACCTGATCCAGATGATTCCGCTCGCAGAGCAGGCGGATATTGTCCGCCTTTCCATTCCCGGTATTTCCAAAGCATTCGATGTCGTCAAAAAGCGCCGGCTCAGGGAACCATTTCAGGAAGCACTCGATATATCCGCTCTGACAGTTGCTCACAATGTAAAGATGGTATCCGGCCGCGTGCAGGGCGCGGAGTGCATCCGCCGCATCCGGAAACGAATCCACGCGGTGCTGCTGCAGATATTCGACTTCATATATACAGCAGCCTTCGGTCACCCGGTCCCGTTTCTCTTTTTCCAGCTGCGGAAACAGCATGTCCCCGATCGCCGTCATGGTCTTCCCGCAGGCGGATCTCAGATCCTCAGTCGTAAGATCCGGCTTCACGGAGGGCACATTGCCGGCCAGATACTCGTTCCAGGAGCAGGCAATCTCCCGGCAGGCGTCCCATAAAGTTCCGTCCAGATCAAAAAGGATTCCCTTTTTCATAAATTTCATAAATTCATTCTTCCTTCAGAGCCGTTTCTACGGCAGACGATTTGCTGCTTCACGCCGCAGGTGAAGCGGCAGCCTCCTCCTTCAGAGCAGTTTCCGCGGCAGACTATCCGCTGCCTCACTCCGCAATCGAAGCGGCAATCGCATCCGCCATCGCTTCGAGCTGCGATCTCTGCTCTTCCTTCAGTGCCGATTTGATTGTGACGGCTTCATCCAGGATGGTCATATTCTTGCAGCCTTCAAGGATCTGGCGCATCTGCTTCCCACTGGTGGGGGCCCAGCTGCCGTTCTCGATCAGAGCGACCGTGCGCTTCTGAATATTATGGGCGGCAAGATCCTGCAGGAATTCTTCCATCCGGACAAAGATCCCGGCATTGTAGGTTGTGGAAGCCAGCACCAGATGGCTTGCGCGGAATACAGCGGATACAATCTCGCTTGCAGGCGTCACGGATACATCAAAGACTCTGACCGGAATCTTTCGCTCCCAGAGCGCTGCGGACAGAATCTCGGCTGCGTTCGCGGTATGTCCGTATACCGACGCGTAGGCGATCACGACACTCTTCTCCTCCGGTTCATAGCTGCTCCAGAGACGATATTTCTCAAAATAATAATCCAGGTTCTCTCTCCATACAAAGCCATGCAGCGGGCAGATCATGGCGATGTCCAGTGCAGCCGCTTTCTTCAGAGCATTTGTTACCTGGGGTCCGTACTTTCCGACGATGTTGGCATAGTAGCGGCGGGCCTCATCCAGATAATCCCGGTCAAAATTCACCTCATCCGCAAACAGGGCGCCGTTCAATGCGCCGAACGTCCCGAACGCATCGGCGGAAAACAGGATTTTATCCGTGCTGTCGAATGTGAACATAACCTCCGGCCAGTGAACCATCGGGGCGTTGAGAAAGCTCAGCGAATGATTTCCCGTCTCAACCGTGTCCCCTTCCTTCACAACCTGTACGTCAACGTTCTCTCCCAGCTCAAAGAACTGCTTCATCATACCGGCGGTTTTTGCATTACAGATGACCTTCACCCCTGGATAACGGAGCAGCAGTCCGCCCAGCGTTGCCGAATGATCCGGCTCCATATGATGAATCACAAGGCAGTCCAGCGTTCTGCCTGCGAGCAGGTGTTCTAGATTTTCAAAGAAAACATCCGCCACCGCCGCATCGACCGTATCAAACAGAACGTTTTTTTCATCCAGCAGCAGATACGAATTGTAGGAAACTCCTCCCGGCACACCGTAAACGCCTTCAAACATCGCCAGCCTTCTGTCATTTGATCCGATCCAGTACAGGTCTTTGGTCACTTTTCTGAAGCAATACATTCTGCGTCCTCCATTATTATCATCTGTCTTTTATGCGCCATTTTCTGAACTTGCATAATCACTCATAACTTTCTTGTCCTGACATCACAGAATAACAGTATAACCGATACCAGCCGATTTCTCAAGAAAAAGTGCAGGTTATCCCATTGAGCTAAAAAATCCCGGCAGGCCGTACAGCCTGCCGGGGAAAACTTACTTTATTCTGTTATAACCGCAGCCGGATTACTCAATGATGGAGGTAACACGGCCTGAACCAACGGTACGTCCGCCTTCACGGATAGCGAAGGTAAGACCCTGCTCCATAGCTACCGGATGGA
>CACXHD010000182.1 GCA_902767335.1 uncultured Lachnospiraceae bacterium | reverse complement strand
TCCTGAAATTCTTCTATGATCCGGAAAACTATGTCGGCTGGGTCAGCATGGAAGGCTTCCTGCCGGCAGTGAACTCCGCAGTGGAATCTCTGGTAGCTTCCGATCCGTCCTTTGAAGCATGGCTCGATGTGCTCGGCGGATGCCAGTTCTATCCGACCGCAAAAGCGGAATGGGATCAGGTAAAACAGGGTGTAATCGCTGCAGAACAGAACGCGCTGACCGGCGCGGATATCCAGGAAGAGCTGGATGCGCTGCAGGCAGAACTGGAAGGATAATCCGGACGGACCTTCCGGCGTACAGCCGGCGATAAAGGAGACATGAGAAACCTTCGTTGAATCGTCTGCTGCGCCGGATCTGTGCGGCACAAGCCGCATAATTCCGGGAAATTTGCCGGCCCCTCATCTTCAAAGCAAAGCAAACCGGCTTGCGATGACAGGTGAGGGGCCGGATGTCGTAGGGCCGCTGACAAAGTTCCGGCAAGGGAGCGGGCGGCAGAAAGCTGCTGTCCGGGCTCCGGTAAGGGAGAACGGGCGGCAGAAAGCTGTCGTCCGGGTCCCGGCAGGGGAGAGCGGGCGGCAGAAAGCTGTCGTCCGGTTTCCGGCAAGGGAGAACGGGCGGCAGAAAGCTTGTTGCCCGGGTTCCGGGAATGGAGAGTGAAAACAGATGAATTCCTCAAACAGAAAGAAAAAATGGGAGCCTTACCTATGGCTGCTCCCCAGTATCCTGCTGATCTCCGTTTTTGTGATCTTTCCGATCATCATCGTATTCCGTCTGTCCTTCAGCGAGATTTCGAAGGCGGGCGTTATCGGCGGGTTTGTCGGAATGCGCAATTATCAGGATGCGGTGAATCTGCCCGCGTTCAAAACCGTGATGATCAACACCTTCTGGTGGGTGCTCTCTGTCGTGGGCCTGTCGACGCTGCTCGGCTTTATCATCGCCCTGGTGCTGAACCAGGAATTTCACGGAAGAAAGATCGCGCGCTCGATCCTGATTTTCCCCTGGGCGACGTCCCTCGTGATCCAGGCATCGGTATGGAACTACATTATTAAATATGAATACGGCAGCCTGAACAATGTGCTGCTCAATCTGGGCATCCTCCGCGAGGCGGTCAACTGGCGGTCCTCCTACCAGGTGGAATTCGTCTGGGAATGTGCGGTGGGCATCTTCGTGACGATTCCCTTTGTGGCATTCTGTGTCCTGTCGGGCCTGCAGTCCATCGATGATTCCCTGTATGAGTCGGCGATCGTGGACGGCGCCGGGTTCTGGGACAAGCTGTTTCATATTACTTTGCCGCTGGTGCGGCCGGCCCTGTCGGTCAGCACTGTGCTGAATATTATCTATGTATTTAACTCGTTCCCGATCATCTATACGATGACGAAAGGGGCGCCGGCGAACAAGACGGATACCATGATCACCTACCTGTACATGCTCAGCTTCTACGACCGGAAGAAAGGGCCGGCCAATGCCCTCTCCGTGATCGGGTTCCTGATTCTGTGTCTCTGCGCGGGGATCTATATGCTGACTGTCATGCGAAAGGAGGAGACCTTATGAACCGGAAATCCATGCGAATGTCCTGGATCCTCCTCATCGCGTCGCTTGCCTGTGTCTGCATTCTCATGAGCCTGCCGCTGTACCATTTTACGGCGTCGGTTTATACAAAAAAATCCTCCAATACGTTCGTGGGCGATGAAAAATATCAGGCAGCCCGGGCGGAAGCGGAGGCGGCCGCCGCCGAGTATTCCGCGAAGGGGATCGAGGCGGAGATTGTGGAGACCGTCACGGAGCGAACAAACTCCAAGGGTGAAAAAACGTCTCTGATCACCTTCTCGATCGAGCAGACCATCGACAAAAACCTCTGGTCGTTTCTGAAGGGCGGTCTGCCGGGCAGCAAAATCCTGATGATCATGATCGCCTACATGGCGGTGGCGCTGGTCTTTGCGGCGGCCGGCTGCGTCGGGACAATGGAAACGGAACCGCGGCGTCTGCGCCGACGCACGAAACAGCTTCGGAATACCGCCTGCGTCGTCCTTCTGCTGAACGTGATCCTGGTGCCGGTGTTTGTCCTGATGAACAATGTGACGTTCTGGCGGAAGGTCACGCTGTACAGGGATGACCTGCTGACCGAGGGAAAAGACGCGTTCTACGCCTCACTGGACCGATTCCTGTTTGACGGACAGATGGGAGACGGGATGGGGGCTGCTCTGAAGAATTTCCAGGCGCGGCATGATCTGCTTCTCTGGCTTCTGGTGCCGCTGTTTCTGGCCGCGCTGCTCGCCGCCGTGCAGATCCGGTACGGACGCGTCCGGAATGCGTTCCTTCGGGGGATTCTCTACGCTTTTGTGATCGTCGTCTGCGTGATTACGCTGTTCCCGTATTACGTCATGTTCATCACAGCCTTCCGCTCCAACGCGGAAACGCTGGACATGTATTTCCTTCACCTGCTTCCGACAAAATGGGTGTGGAGCAATCTGAAGGATATTGTGGGACGGGGCGTGCCCAGATACCTGCTCAACTCCGTCATAGTCGCCGGCGGCTCGACCCTGCTCGCGATGCTCTGCGGGATCCCGGCGGCCTTCGCCATGGCGAGAATGGAGTTTAAAGGACGGAAGGCCTTTCTCGGTTTTGTGATCATGAGCCAGATGTTTTCGCCGGTGGTGCTGCTGATCGG
>CACXHD010000181.1 GCA_902767335.1 uncultured Lachnospiraceae bacterium | reverse complement strand
GGCGGTATATTTCTGTTGCACTATCCTTGGAGTCGCCTCCACCGGACGTTATCCGGCATCCTGCCCTGTGAAGCCCGGACTTTCCTCGTGCATACCGTACACAGGGTACGGCTGCGTCCGCGACCATTTATTCTGCTCAGAACGGTTCTCATTATAGATTCCCGATGCAGGAAGGTCAAGAAGAAATCCATGCCTCGTCATGAAATGTTAAGAATTCCTTCCGTGTACGTAAACGAGTCCTGTGCTATACTGTAGAAAACAACAGAACCCACGATTCACGAGGTTTCTGGATGTCATAAATAACGTTGTTTCGCCGGATGCGGCGGAATGAGATGACGGTCAGGAGAGTAACAGCCATGAAAAGAATTTGGAAGAGATTATCCGGAGTTTTATTAAGCATCTGTATCGCAGCTGCCGGGGCATGCCCTTACGGTGCGGAAGCTTTGTATGATTCGACACAGGATGATTTAAACGGGAAGCTTCTGTTTCCGGGGGAGAGTATCCGGACAGAATCCGCAGTCCGCATAGGACCGGATATGACATATGCAGAGCTCGCGGAGGGGGTCTGGACCAATACAGACGCGTCCCGGGCGTACCGGGTAGGTACCTATACGCTGGAGGAAACCGGAGAAAGCGGGCTTACGGTGACGCCGGAAGGATATGTCGTCAAGGTGATCGGCGGGACCAGTTCTTCCGATGACGGGCTGTCGGATACGCACAGGATTTCTGAACAGGTTGTGTCTTCCGACCAGGGAGAAGAGGGGAACGGAGACGCTTCCCTGATTCAGGATCTTGCCTGCTATCCGGAAGGATCCTGGGTACGCATTACAGCTTCGGATCCGGGGGACGGAAGGACTTTCGGCCACTGGGAGACGCAGCCGCAGGTATATCTGGAGGATGCCGGTGCCTCTGAGACAGCTTTTGTCATGCCCGGGGAAGGGATTCAGGTGACAGCTGTCTTTGCGGAACAGGCGACGGATTCCGAAGCGGATGCCTCCGGCGATTCCGAGAACCCGGAGAATCCGGAAAATACGGCGGAAACGGAGCTTCCGGAAGAGGAAGCCGCGGCAGCCGAGGGCGGAGAAGAAAATGGGGACGCCGCGGCAGCCGAGGGCGGAGAAGAAAATGCGGACGCTGCTCCGGCGGAAGGCGCGGAAGCTCCGGCGGAGGGTGCAGAGGCCCCGGCGGAAGTTCCGGCGGAAGGCGCAGAAGCCCCGGCTGCGGATGAAGAGATCTGGACGGATCCCGACGCGATGGCTGAAGGCGGAGAAGAGAACGCGGAAGCGGCCCCGGCGGAGGGTGCGGAAGTCACGGCGGAAGTCCCGGCGGAAGGTGCAGAGGCCCCGGCGGAAATCACGGCGGAGGACGCAGAAGCTCCGGCTGAGGGTGAAGAGATCTGGACGGATCCCGACGCGATGGCTGAAAGCGGAGAAGAAAATGCGGAAGCGGCCCCGGCGGAAGTCCCGGCGGAGGGTGCAGAAGCCCCGGCCGAGGGTGCGGAAGTCACGGCGGAAGGTGCAGGGCCGGATGCGGATGGCAGATGGTCGGTTGAAATCACTGGCGGCGAAGGATCCGGAGCATATTACCCCGGAGAGGTGGTCACGGTTTCGATTCCTGAAGAACAGACAGATACATTTGAATACTGGGAGACAGATCTGGATACCGTCTGGTTCGAAGATGCTTATGCGTCGACGACGACCTTTGTCATGCCCGAAGAAGCAGTCCATGTGAAAGCTGTATTTAATGATGAGGAGGATGAAGCGTCTCAGGAAGACGGGCAGTCTCAGGAAGATGCACAGTCTCAGGAAGACGGGCAGTCTCAGGAAGATGCACAGTCTCAGGAAGACGGACAGGCTCCGGAGAACGTAGGATCCCCGGAGAACGAGCAGTCTCCTGAAAATGCAGTATCTCCTGAAGCAGAGTCGTCCCCGGAAGCAGAAGAGCTTCCGATCGAAGAGCAGGTTCCGGAAGACGGGCAGCTCATGGAAAACGAGCCTGCTCCGGAAGAAAATGCTGCAGCCGGTGAGAATGCCGAGTTTGATATTGTGTCGACGGATTCCTTTAATTTGGATGGCGCGGAAGAAAACAGCGCCCAGGTGAACAGTGCCGCGACCGAGGAAAAAACAGGTATCAATGAAGGCGCTTCTCCGGCGGAAGCAGAGGCGGACGCAGAAGAAGATTCTTTAGGCGATGAGGATGAGGAAGCAGCTGCAGAGGAGGATGCGGCGGACGATTCCGAGGAAGACGATGAAGATACAGATGAAGACATCGATGAAGGAGAGTGGGAAGACGAGACGGATGAGGAAGACTGGGAGGACGATGTAGATGAGGCCAATGAAAGCGTTTTTGGATTTGAAGAAACCGGAATGACGGAAACAGAAGTCACTTACGATTGGAATATGGTAGACGACGATAGTATGGGGGAAGCCGATGGAGTTGATTTTTTACCTCCGGATGTAGAGAAATCTGTCACGGATCAGCAGCTGGATGTTCAGGTCCTGGATGGAAGCGGGAGCGGAATGTATGCTCCGGGTGAAACCGTATCGATCCAGGCGCGGCCTGCTCCGGAGGGATATCGTTTCCAGTACTGGTCGGTTCTGACAGGAAATGTTCAGCTGAGAGATGCATATGCCCCTGTGACTGATTTTGTGATGACCGATTCGGCGGTGCAGGTCCGTGCGGTCTATGAACTGCTTTCTTATTCGCTGACGGTCCAGAACGGGCTTGGATCCGGAAGCTTTCATAAAGGGGATGTTGTCAATATTACAGCGAACTGGCCCGATGAAGGAAAGGAATTTGCGTCCTGGTCAAGTCCGCAGCCTGTCATTAACGGAGTTGACCGGTATTATGCCAGCATCACCATGCCGGCGGCGGATACCGTTGTGACGGCAACGTATATGGACGGACCGTCTTCCGCATACAACCGGATTACAGGACTGGAGAACGATGGGCAGTATCTGAAGGGGACGAAGCTGACCTTTACTGCTGTCGGAAACGGACCGGACAAGGAAAATCCAAATCCGGGAGACTTTAAATGGGTTCCTTCCGCCTATCAGATCGGTTCCGTGACCGGAGGATGGAGCGGCGGCGAGTATACGACCTCGATGGCGATCAGCGCAACCGGAAGATATACCCTGACCGTTACTTTTGTAAAACAGATTTTTGACGGGAATACCTGGACCGCTACGAGTCTGACAGATCAGAAGTCGGTTTCCTTCGATGTGGTGGATGTACTGGCTGTGCAGACGGGCGACACGACGCCGGTGATTCCGCTGGCTATTGCAGCTGTGGCGGCACTGGCAGTGATTCTGTTCATTGTATTCCGAAGAAGAAGACAATAACCGGAGTGCAATGCGTGCATGGATTTTCCCGGCAGGCATGCTGAGAGGGCTGTGAAAGAAGTCTGAAAACAGGGGAGGATGAGAGGAGATATGGTGCGGTTCTGGAGGAGACACAGAACCGTCCCCTGTCTCCTCTCTGCTTATTTCAATACAAAGCGGCGGAGTGCTTCGGCAACGCCGCTGTTGTTATTATCCCGGACGGTGACATAATCCGCCCGGGTTTTTACAATTGGATCCCCGTTGATCATACAGACGCCGATCCGGGCGGCTTCGATCATGCTCAGGTCATTCTCCGCGTCTCCGGCGGCAATGGTGTTTTCCGGAAGGATACCTGTGAGGGAACAGAGTTTTTTCAGGGCGGTCCCTTTATTGATCCCCGGGGGAACGATTTCAAGATACCCGGGCTGGGACAGAAACAGATCCACCCGGTCTCCGACCTTCGCCTGCAGGATGGCACGGAATTCCTGTGCCCGTTCCGGGCAGGCAAGATCGGTTGCCAGCATTTTCGGCGGATCCACACGCAGATGCTTCGTCACATCATCGACGATCCGGCAGGGAATCCCCTGGATGGATTTGTAGATATCAAGATCCGGATGGTCTATTTCCACAATGAAATCCGTCTCGGTATAGGTCTGAATATTGATGCCGAAGGAGTGGGCCAGATCAAAGCAGATCCGGACCAGACCGGCCGGCAGGCCGGCGGAAAACAGCATTTTTCCGGCAGACAGATCATAAACCTGGCCGCCGTTGCAGGCACTGATATAGCATCCAGGACCGGTGAGATTCAGGTTTCCGGCCATAATCTTTGCACTGCCCATGGATCGGCCGGTGGAGAGACAGAGCAGATGTCCTTCACGGAGCAGTTCCTCCACTGCCTGCCGGTTTTCCGGGGTCAGTTTCTTCTGATCATTCAGCAGAGTTCCGTCCAGATCGGTGAAAAACAGGTATTGCTTATGATTGGATGTACGGGTGTTATGCATATGTATTTCTCCTTGGGTCTTTACAGGAAAAGAGCAGTCCTTTCATGCCTTCTCATGGAGGCAGAGGACGCTTCCGAATCCTTTTTAACGTGTCCTGATACTGGACAGTGTAAGTGCCGCATTGCTTTTCCAGGTGCCGCCGGCGGGAGCGAGCAGTACCTGAATTTTTGAGATTTTTGATCTTCCGGACCATCCTTTCAAAGACAGCGCAAAACGATATGCCCTGTCGGAAGCGATGGTCTTTTCGCTTTCAAAGATCTTTTTTCCGGAGAAGATCCGGACCTTCAGGATGACTTTGGAAGAGGAGGATCCGTCGGCTTTCAGCGTAAAATTCAATGTCGTCCGTTTCTTCATATTGAGTTTTTTTGGAAATGTCCGGACGACACCCCACAGACGGTTCCGGTTGGCATCCTCCGTATGAACAACATGTACGGCATCGGAGTTTCTTGCCAGGGAGGATGAGGCACCATACGCTTTCCAGCCGGAGGACGAAACCCTGGATCCGCCGCTGTACGAATTGACATATTCCAGAGTGCCCTTCCGCAGAGAAATTTTTGCGGCCAGTTTCTTCGTAAAACCGGAAATCAAATCGGACCATTTCCTGGCACCGATGACTTTCAGAGAGGACTTTGATACTTTTTCCGTCAGGGACGTGTCCATATATTTGAAGACATTCCAGGAAGTTTTTTTCTGATCCGCCGATTCCACGTCGCTTGTCGTCCAGAGACCCAGATACAGGTTCTGGGCGGTCTCGGCCGTATGATCCACATGGCGGTTCATGATAAAGGAATCCACCATGTCATCTGCTTCTGTCAGATAATAGCTGTAGACAATTGCGGCAGCCTGCTCCTTTTGACGGGAGACCCCGTTCTGCGCCGATGTATATCCCTGCTCGGAAAGGATGATCCGCGTATTTTTCCCGTATTTGCTGCGGATGTAGGCGGTCAGCACAGACAGATTGTTCATGTTGATCACCGGAGATTTTAGAGAAGATTTCGTCTGCCGGTTTGCATTTTCCCAGAATCGCGGCTCTGTCAGCGGAGATGCGTAGGGATGGTACGCAAGATTCCATCGGATGTAGCCGTTCCGGGAGATACAGGACGCGAACGCATCCAGCATTTCTCTGGAAGTGAAACCCTGTGCATGTTTTGTGTTCCAGAGATGATCCAGAGAAATATACACTCTGGCGTTTGCATATACGCTGGTTACGGCATTGTATACAAGTCGAAAGGCATTTGCGTAGATAACAGCATAGTTTTTCAGGGATTTCCTGCCGGCATAATTCCAGGTGATGCAGCTGTTTACTTCGTTGCCGACAATCCAGTTTACTATGCGTCCGTTGGAACCGTTCCTGGCGGAATACCGCTGCGCCAGAAATGTGAGGGTTGCCTCGAAGGTTCTGCGCGCGGAGGTATCTTTGTAATTCCACGCATAAAAATTGTGACCCGTTTCCCGTCCGTCCGGATAGATCAGCGAGAGCAGATCTTCCCGGTAACCGACCAGCAGAACGGCGCTGATCACGGCTCCGTTCGCAGAGAGATTTCGAAGCTGACTGTCATAGGAAGAGATCATGGACCGGCGGAACCAGTATGTGCTGCCGCCAAAGCTGTAGGGAAGGGACGTGCTTTCATTTTGCTCGGAGGGCTTGGCCAGAAGCTCTGTGAGTACAATATTGATCAGCGCATGCTGCACACCCAGCTCTTCCGCGTCCTCCTGCATTTCGCCTTTTACCTGCAGTCCTTTCTTTGAAGCGGCGGAAGGAAAGGTATAGCGGTATTTCGCATTTTTCGATGCATTCGTCAGATAACGGAAGCGACACAGGGCAGAATATGTGCCGTTGGACTTTTTCTGGGCAACCAGATATTTCCGGTTTAAAACCTCCTGCAGGCTGCTGCTTTTGAAACGCACCTTGAAGGTTACATTCTTTTTCTTTACCGCGGACGCGATCGGCTTATCTCCTTTGGCCGGTGCGTTTTCATTCATCTGCAGGGAAAACAGATAAATCCGTTTTCCGTGGATCTTTTTCGTATTCGGGATCCGGACCGATACCTTGAAGCGGGAAGCGGAAGTCAGCTCGCAGGTGCGGATTTTCGCGAGTGAGGCAGCCTGCGCGCCGGCAGGAAGGAAAAAGACTGAGGAAAAAATCAGAAACAGCAGAAGGAAAAACCAGCGGGCTTTTCCTGAGGATAAGGACCGGCGGGAAGCTGAGGAAGAATCATATTTCATAGACAACTCCTGATTTCGGAATATATGTATGTTTGCTCTGTTCGCGTGTTTGCAGTAACTGAATTCGGCAGACGGCAATGAAATCTGTACTTTGATTGCCTGCTGCGTCTGAAAATTGTAATCAGTATATCATCTGCAGAGGGAGAATGCATCTGCAAAAGATTCTTTCTCGCCTGCAGAGGGAGAATGCCATCTGTAAAGATCCTTCCTCATAAATAAATGCTTTCATGCTTCCCGGAAGCGAAATTCATGATATACTGTGCGAAGTGAGAGGCGGACTGCCTGAGAAAAAGGAGGAAGAAAGAAAAAACATGACGCAGCGTTTGTATGATGAAGATGCTTACTGCCGGGAATTTACGGCAGTTGTGACGGCATGTGTGCCGGTAAAAGACCACTTTCGGATTGCACTGGACAGGACAGCTTTTTATCCGGAGGGCGGCGGCCAGCCGGGAGATACAGGGAAACTGACAGTGGAATCTGATGACACGACGGACGGGCAGGAGACGTGGGCCCGGGTGTTCGATACCCACGAAAAGGAAGAGGAAATCCTGCATTATACCGACAGTGCGCTTCCTGTCGGAACCCGGGTTCGCGGGGAGATCGACTGGGACCACAGGTTTGACCTGATGCAGAATCATTCCGGCGAGCATATCGTGAGCGGACTGATACATGCCGCATATGGATATAACAATGTGGGATTTCACATGGGAAGCGATATGATCACCATTGATCTTGACGGTGAACTGACGATGGAACAGCTTCGGGAGATTGAACTTAAGGCCAATGGGGTCGTCTGGTCGGATATCCCGACGAAGATCAAACTGTGTTCCCATGAGGAGGCGGCGAACCGTACGTATCGGAGCAAGAAGGAAATCCCGGGAACTGTCCGGCTGGTTTCGTTCGGCGAAGCGGATACCTGCGCATGCTGCGGTACACATGTGAAGCGGACCGGAGAAATCGGCCTGATCCGGATCCTGAGCTGTATCCGTTTCCGGAGCGGCGTCCGGGTGGAGATGCTGTGCGGAAAACGGGCGTTTCTTTACGACACGCAGGTGATGGACCAGAACCGGCAGATCGTTGCCGCGCTGTCCGCCAAACCGTTGGGCACTGCCGCCGCCGTACACCACCTGAAGGATCAAAACCAGACGACCGCCTATCGTCTGGCCGGAATGGAGCAGAAGTACTTCGCGGCGAAGGCGATGACACTGAAAGGCGAACAGAATCTGCTTCTGATGACGGATGAGATGGAGAGTGACAGCGTCCGCCGTCTGACAGCGGCTCTGATGGAGGAATGCTCCGGCATCTGTGTCGTTATGGCCGGCAATGATGAGAGCGGATATAAATATGCGCTGGGGCAGGCAGATACGGACTTGCGTGCGTTTGTGAAAGAGATGAACGCCGCGTTGAACGGCAAAGGCGGCGGACGCCCGTATTTTGCGCAGGGAAACTGCAGCAGCGGCAAGGCACAGATTGCAGACTGGTTCCGCAGCCGGGAAGAAGGCTGGAGAATCGAAGAAGGGTGAGCCGCGAGATACCGTCCGTTGACTCATTCTGACGGATGAGGCAGCCGGCTGGATTTTATTCTGACGGATAAAAGCAGCCGGCTGAATTTATATCAAATGAAGGAAGTTCACAAATTTTCCATAAATCAAACACAATTTACACGTAAACGGATGCTAATCTGCTTTCATAACAATCGACAAAGCGAATGGCAGCTCGCTATATAAAATACTCCATGACAGGGAAAGTGAGGTGTCATGATGAAAATGAACAGAATAGCAAACGTGATTACGGCAGCGGTTCTGGCGGCAGGGCTGCTTCTGGGAAGCATTCCGGCCTTCGCTGAGAGTGAAAGCGATGTGGAGTTGATTCCCGGCGAAGTTGATGGAAATGGACCGCAGGCCGTTTCCGGCCAGGACAGCCAGCAGGGCGATGCTGGCAGCGAAGGAATGCAGGGCGATGCTGTCGGCGAAGGACTGCAGGGCGATGCTGGCGGCGAAGGATCGCAGGGCGATTTTAACGGAGAAGGCCCGCAGAGGAATTTTGGGGATGACAATATGGGACCGGGAAATGGCGGCGGCCGCGGTCCGATGGGCCGGGGAAATGGAAATATGGGCGGACAGGCGCAGACGGATCCCGCCCTGCAGACCGTCATTGACGAGAATGCTTCAAAATTTGAGCAGTTCACCTATACCGATGAAGAAACCGGGATCACATTGGAGTACAGTCTGTATATTCCGGAAGGTTACGAGGAAGGAACCGATACGTTATATCCCATGGTGATGTTTATTCCGGACGCAACCGGAGCCGGGCTCAGCTCCAGCCAGATTGTGGAAGGGTATTATGGCGCAGCTGTCTGGGCAAGTGATGAGGACCAGGAGAAGCATCCGTCCTTCGTTCTCGTCCCGGCATATACGGAAACCGTGACGGATGATAACTGGAATGCCTCAGAACAGCTGGATGCGACCGTTTCGTTGATCACATATCTCACAGACAATTACAGCATCGATCCGGACAGACTTTATACAACCGGACAGTCCATGGGCTGCATGTCTTCCCTGTACCTGAACAGCAGCTATCCGGACCTGTTTGCGGCAAGCCTCTATGTATCCGGGCAATGGGATATTTCCGTTCTCGATGTACTGGAAGAACAGACCTTCTTCTATGTCACGGCAGGCGGAGATGCAAAGGCTTCCGGCGGGCAGGACGAAGTGATGGCGCTCTTTGATCAGGACCAAGTGCCGTACAGTTATGAAAGCTGGGATGCGCAGGAAGATGCAGATATACAGAATGCGCTGGTGCAGTCCATGATCGATGAAGGAACGCAGGCAAACATGATCCGGTTTGAAACCGGGACCGTGTTGAATGGAGAAGGCGGAATGGAGCACATGGCTTCCTTTAACTATGCATATAAGATCTCCGCACTGCGGGACTGGCTGTTTGAGCAGAACAAATAAACGCGTGTTTCAATCATAAAAAGAAAGTTTCCGGGGGAGGAAGAAACCGATGAATCCGCCGGCTGCCGTTCGTTTTTCAAAGAAAAAAGAGTCAGGAGATACGTCCCCTGACTCACAGCTTTAATAGTGGAATGCTTCCTGCAGCCCCGACCATTTCTGATCCTTATCGCTGAGAACCAGCGGGGTGCCGTCGGAAAGGGTATACCCCGATGCATCCGCACTGCCCGGGTAGGAACCGGTTACCTCCGGCCAGCAAATCCCGATGGCGGGATCGTTCCAGGCAAGACCGCCTTCGTCGCCGGGATGGTAAAAGTCGGTACATTTATAGCAGAACTCTGCTTCATCGGAGAGTACCAGAAAACCGTGGGCAAAGCCTTCGGAGATATAGAACTGTTTGTGGTTTTCGGCGGAAAGTTCGACGCCAAACCACTGCCCGAAGGTTTCCGACCCGCTTCGCAGGTCCACAGCCACATCAAAAACGCGGCCCCGAATCACGCGGACCAGTTTGCCCTGCGGATATTGCTTCTGATAATGAAGTCCCCGCAGAACTCCCTTGGAAGATCCGGACTGGTTGTCCTGTACGAAACGCATGGACAGGCCGGCTTCCTCCATGTCCCGCTGGTTGTAGGTTTCAGAAAAGTATCCGCGGGAATCCCCGTGCACGGTCGGTTCAATTACATAGAGCCCCTTGATCGGGCAGGAAGTCACTTTAATCTGACTCATCTTGTGAATACACTCCAATCTTTGACATTTTCTTTATCTTTATTCTTCCCAGTCAATTTCCTGCAGGAACCGGGACAGGGCGTCCGGCCAGGAGGGCAGGGGAGTAAATCCGTTTTCAACAAGTTTTTCCTTGCTCAGCCGGCTGTTGAACGGCCGTACGGCTTTGGATACGCCATATTCCTCGGTGGTCACCGGGACCAGCTTTGTATTTTCCGGGAGATATTCCGGATGACCCAGGGCAGCGGCCTGACGGAAGATTTCAACGGTAAAGTCAAACCAGCTGATGTATCCGGTCCGTGTACCGGCCTTGATATACTTCAAGTCATCCTCCGGGATGTCGTAGAAATATTCCATATCCGGGAGCTCGGAATTCGTTGCATGATAGTATCCGTAACGGTCGGTTACGATCATATCGCACAGAAGTCTGGCCAGGTCAAAGGTGTAGGTCGGCGTCCCGATCTGGTCATTGACGATCTGCAGCCGGTCATGGGTTTTGCCCAGACGCAGCATCGTACGGATAAAGTTCTTTCCGTTTTTGCCGAAAACCCAGGCGATCCGGACGATGAAGTATTTGGAAAGAGCAGAGGCTACCGCATTTTCACCGTCCAGCTTGGACTGACCGTATACATTCAGCGGATGGAATTTCCGGCAGTCCGGGTCCCAGGGCGTGGTACCCATGCCGTCGAAGACATAGTCTGTCGAGAGATACATCATCTTTGCGTCGATCCCGGCGCAGGCCTGTGCTATATATTTCGTGCCGTCTGCGTTGATCTGTTTCACTTTCAGCCGGTTTTCCTCATCCTCGGCAGCGTCAACCGCCGTCCAGGCAGCGCAGTGAATGACAGCGTCCGGATGAATACGGGCAATTGCGGCGGAAACCGCGGAAG
>CACXHD010000180.1 GCA_902767335.1 uncultured Lachnospiraceae bacterium | reverse complement strand
TGACGGCTTTTCGAGGGGAGTATAAATAATTAATAAGGGGTTAACAAAGAACGATGTAAACACCGCTTTGTTGATGTAATTATAATATAGGAATGTGCAAAAAGCAAGCTATATTTTTCTATTATCTTTACTTTTTTTTAATTATGTGATAAATTTCATACGGCTTTTTATGTCAAAGCGGGGGATTTTTCCCTGCTCCGGCAGCTGCCGCAGTTTTTTCAGAAAGAAGGTACCCGCATGAGCAAGACCATTATACCAGAGAACTATCAGCCGGTTTTGAATCTGTACGATACCCAGCGTGCCATCGGAACCATCAAGCGTCTCTTCGCAGACACCCTGTGTGCCACTCTCAATCTGCGCCGCGTTTCAGCGCCGCTCTTTGTTGAAGCGGACACCGGTCTGAACGATGATCTGAACGGTTTCGAACGGAAGGTTTCCTTTGACCTGAAGGACACCGGGAGCGAGGCACAGGTCGTTCAGTCTCTTGCAAAATGGAAACGTCAGGCCCTCAAAGAATATGATTTCCATGTCGGCATAGGTCTGTACTGCGATATGAACGCCATCCGCAGAGACGAAGAACTCGACAACCTTCATTCTGTATATGTGGACCAGTGGGACTGGGAAAAGGTGATATCCGAAGAGGACCGTACCATTGAATATCTGCAGCAGACGGTGCGCAGCATCGTTTCCGCCGTTTGCGCGACGGAGATGAATCTCCACGCCATGTTTCCCCAGCTGATGAAATTCCAGCTGCATTCCCCGGAGGTGACCTTCCTGACTTCGCAGGAACTGGAAGACCTGTATCCGGATCTGACTCCCAAGGAACGGGAAAATGCATTTGTCCGCGAAAACGGAACGACCTTCCTTATGCAGATCGGCAAGACCCTGCGCAGCGGCAAGCCCCATGACGGCCGCGCCCCGGATTACGATGACTGGGATCTGAACGGAGATATTCTGTTCTGGAACGACACGCTCGGCTGCAGCTACGAGCTGTCCAGCATGGGCATCCGCGTCACGCCGGAATCCCTTGACCGGCAGCTTTCGCTGGCCGGATGCGATGACCGCAGAACGCTTCCCTTCCACAAAGCGCTGCTGGCCGGAGAGCTTCC
Organism: uncultured Lachnospiraceae bacterium; assembly: GCA_902767335.1. Taxonomy (GTDB): domain Bacteria; phylum Bacillota; class Clostridia; order Lachnospirales; family Lachnospiraceae; genus Merdiplasma. The sequence continues at coordinate 5,150 of CACXHD010000180.1, read as the reverse complement.
GCTGACTATCGGCGGCGGGATCGGTCAGAGCCGGCTTTGCATGCTGCTTCTCGGAAGCGCCCATATCGGTGAAGTGCAGGCCAGCGTCTGGGATAAAGAGACCCTCCGCCTGTGTGCCGAAGCCGGTATTCCGCTGCTCTGACAGTTTGCAGGGATGCGGTCCGCCGGAGGGGCCGGGGAAGCCTCAAATGTATTTGCTGTTCATGATAAAAACGTTCGCAATAAGAAAAAGTAGCTTTATTCCATACTTTCATATATAATAGGTCTGATGATTGATTTTCATACACATATTCTGCCCGGAATCGATGACGGGAGCCGGGATCTGCCCATGTCAGCGCAGCTGCTGACCGAAGAAATCGCGGCCGGTGTGGACCTGGTGGTCGCTACTCCGCATTTTTACGCCAGCCGTATTTCCTTTGCGAAATTTCTCAGGCAGCGCAGTGAAGCGCTCTCCCAGGTGGAAAGCTGGATCGCGGAGCAAGCGGCTCCGGTCCGCATCATGACAGGTGCGGAGGTTTATTATTTTCCGGGGATCGGAAGTGCAGACTCGGTGCGCGAGCTGTGTATCTCGGATACCGGTACCCTTCTGCTGGAGATGCCCTTCGCCCCCTGGACAAAGGAAGTTCTGAAGGATGTCCGTCAGCTTCTGGAGCACCAGCATCTCACCGTTGTACTGGCCCACGTGGAGCGGTACATCGGTTTTCAGAAAGACAAAGGCATCTGGAACGAGATTTTTTCCATGCCTGTCATTCCGCAGCTCAATGCCGGAAGTTTTCAGAAGGAGCCGGGGCTGTTCCGCAGAAATAAAACGCTGCATTTCTGTCTCGACTTCATCGACCGCCATCCGGACTTCATTCTCGGAAGCGACTGCCACAACATGAGCAGCCGCCGCCCGAACCTGAAGGACGGCGTGGATGCCGTCATTCGTCTGGCCGGAAACGAAGCATGGGAAAGAGCTGACCGGACGGTTCGGGAGGTGCTTGCTCTATGAGACAACAACGAAAGCGCAAACGAAATCTGATGCTCGGCGGAGCCGCCCTGCTGCTGACGCTTGCCGGGATCTGGGCCGGCGTGACGTTTTTGGAGCAGAAAGAGAATGAAAATGCTGCTTCTGCTCCGGGAGAACGTTCCTCCCATCTCTGGTCCGATGAGGATACCATCGATTTTGACGGATCCATCTACGGTTTTGATCACCGTATGGAGAGCTTCCTTTTTGTCGGTACGGACAACAGCGGCAACGCTGCGACCACGGATCAGGAAGGGCATGGTCCCATGGCCGATTTCCTTCTGCTGATGGTTCTGGACTATACGGCGGATACCTACGGGTACCTGCAGATTGACCGGAATACCATTACCGAAGTCAATATTCTGGATGAAGAAGGAGAACTGGAGGATTTCGGGTATGAACAGATCTGTACTGCCCACTGGTATGGCGGTACGCCGGTGATCAATGCGGAAAACACCGTAGATGCCGTTTCCGTTCTCCTCGGATACCTCGAGAATATCAAGGGCTATTACGTCCTGAACATGGACGATATCGGCGTTCTCAATCATGCCGCCGGCGGCGTTCCGGTCACAATGGAGGAAGATCTGACCGCTGTCGATCCGGCCTTCCAGAAGGGAAAAGAAATCATCCTGGATGACGTTCAGGCGGAAAAATTCCTGCGTGCACGTATGTCCGTCGGAGAGGGAACAAACGAAGAGCGTATGTCACGGCAGCGGCAGTATATCACCGGATTTTTCGATGTTATGGAAGCGCGTTCCCGAAAGGATGCCAATTATTATCTGGAGGTCTGGAACGCTCTGCGCGATGCCGGGACCACGAACATGAACGGCAATTCCTTCTCACGTATCGCCAATATGCTTCTGAAGGGAGAGAGTCACGGACTGCTGACCCTGGAAGGCGAGCATACCCTCGGTACGGTTCTCGGCGACGGCCTGGAGCACGAAGAATTTTATCCGGACGAAACGTCCGTCATTGATACGCTCACGACACTCTATTCTCTCATTCCTCTGCCGGAAGATACCGAGCTCTATGATTCCGGTGATTCCTCTGCCGAAAATCTGTCGGAGGAGGAAACCGATACGGAAGATTTCGAAGAATGGGAAACCGATACGGAAGATCTCGAGGAATGGGAAACCGAAACAGAAGACTTTGAGGAATGGGAAACCGAAACCGGGACGGAGGAAGACACCTATTCTCTCAACAGCCTTTGAACCAATATTTCCATACGGTGCAAAGAAAGGAGCAGCTGCGGCCCTTTTTCCGGGTTTGCAGAAAACACAACCGATGAATCAGTTACCTACCAGACCGAATTATGAAGAAAGTGAAATGGAGATCGACCTGCTGGATCTTCTCGGATTTTATCTGGCCCGTCTCCCGCTGCTGATTGCCGCAATCCTGATCGGTGCGCTGATCGCAGGCGCCTATACCTATTTTGTGATCCCGGACCGCTTTACCGCGAGTTCCCGGATGTACATGGTCTCCGCCTCCAGCGATTCCGTTGTCAATCTTGCCGACCTCAATCTGGGCACATCCATTTCCAATGACTATGTGGAACTTATGAAGAGCCGTCCGGTTCTGGAGGAAGTGATTGACAAGCTGGATCTGGATTATACCTACGAACAGGTTCTGGGAATGGTCTCCCTCTCCGTCGTCAACAATACCCGGATCGTCCGGATCTCTGTCACAAGCCGGGATCCGCAGGAAGCGATGGATATGGCAAATCAGATTGCTCTGACCGCCAAGGCGCAGCTGCCGAAAATCATGGAAGCGCCTTCACCGACGATTGCCGAATCGGCGATCCTGCCGAAAACCAAGAGTTCTCCCAGTCTGAAACGAAACGTCATGATCGGCGCCCTGCTGTGCCTGGTGGTCGTTCTGGGAATCCTGACGGTGCTGTATCTGATGGATGATACAATCAAAACGCCGGAAGACGTGGAGAAAGAGTTCGGTGTACTCCCGCTCTCCGTCATCCCGGAAGGTACATTGTCCGAAACAAAAGAGAGCGGCAAAAAACGTCGGAAAATACCGCTTATTTCAGGGAAAGGAGGGTCCGATCAGTGAATACCAGATGCAAAATTCTCGAACAGCCCGAGCTCCCCTATTCGGTTGAGGAAGCAATTAACCGGCTGCGTATCAACATCAGTTTTCTCGGTTCCGATATCCGCAAGATCATGATTATCAGTTCCGAGCCCAATGAAGGAAAAAGCTTTATCGCCATGAATCTCTGGCGCCAGATGGCCTCGGCCGGAGAAAAATCCATCCTGATTGACGCGGACCTGCGCAAATCCGTGATGATTGACAATTATAAAATCAGCCGCGAGGACGGAAAAGAACTCTGGGGCCTCTCCCATTATCTTTCCGACAACAAGAAGCTGGTGGACTGCATTCTCTCCACAGACCTGGAGAACGGTGATATCCTGCCGAATGCCAACAATATCGTCAATCCCTCTCTGCTGCTTGAAAGCAGGCGGTTCAGCGACCTGCTGAACCAGCTGGCGGAAGAATACCGGTATATCTTTCTCGATGTTCCTCCCCTGGGCCTGGTATCGGACGGGGAACGGATCGGCAACGTCTGTGACGGTGCGGTTCTGGTCGTGCGCAGCGGTGTGACCCCGAAGGGCATCATCCGCAATTCCATCGCGCAGCTGGAGCGGGCAGGCTGCCCGCTGCTCGGCATTGTACTCAACCGGGTCGGCGCCGGCGAAAATAAGTACTACGGACGATACTACAGCAAATACTACGGCAAGCATTACGGGAATAAGTATTATACCGACAAATACTACAGTCAGAAGGAATAGAAGTTCCGAGCAAAATCATGCAGTGGGATAAAGTATCCGCTCTTGACTTCTTAATTCAATCGTTTTAAAATATGCATGTGTGATCAGCAGAGAAATAAGCTTCTCTGCGTCAGCAACATCAATCCAGGAAAGGAGGTGTATCAGCAATGGGCTTCAGAAAAAGAATGATCGCAGCTTTCCTTGCCGGTGCCATGGTCATCGGAAGTGCGTTCAGCGGAGCTGCTGCCACAACAAGCCCCACAACGGGCCAGCAGACGACGAAGACCGCCAAGTATCCTTATACCGATAAGAATACGAGGGATCACGATGTGATGCAGGTTGTATCCACCGTCACGTCCAAATCGGCCGCGAAGGTTACAGCCGTCAAAGCCGTCAAAGGGAAAACCACGAAAGGTATCTCTCTGAGAGTTGCCAGAAACAGTATCGGCAAAACTGTTCCGGTTACTTCTGTCGGCAACGGAAAAGCCGGTATCTTTAAATCCGCCAAAATTGTAAAGGTTGAGATCAAATCCAAGAAAACCGTTACAATCAATGCGAATGCATTCAAGGGATCAAAGATCAAAACGGTTAATATTACCACGAAGATTAAATTCAAAAAGAATGCATTTAAAGGTACAAAGGTTAAGAATCCGGTCATCACAATCACTGCGAAAAAAGCGAAGTATGTGACTGCCGCCAAAGGCGCTTTCACAGGGCTGAATAAAAAAGCTAAGATCAAAGTGAAAGGGATGAACAAGACTCAGTTCAAGGCACTCCAGAAGAAGCTGAAAAAAGCCGGCTTCAAGGGCAAGATTGTCAAAGCCTGATTGGCCTGATCATCTCCCGTGAGTTGGGATTTGCTTCGGCAGAATCCACGCTGCAAGAGAATTCTGCCCGAATAATGTACAAAAAAGCAGGCGCATGAAATTTTGTTTCATGTGCCTGCTTTTTTGTGTTTTTATTCTGTGTTTTTATTCTGTCTCCGATTTTCCGAGCAGCCAGATCAGCAGTTCACCGATCACGCCAAGTACGGAAGCAACGAGAAATGCACTCTGGAAGCGGCCGGTCGAGCTCTTTATGAAGTTCATGATCATTGGTCCGAGCAGGCCTGCCAGCGCAAATCCGATAAACATGATCCCATAGTTGACACTGTTGTATTTCCTTCCGAACTGTTTCGCCGTAAAGCCGGGATAAATACCCATGATACTGCCGAAACCGAAACCGGCAAGCGCCAGGCCGGCGTAAAACATGACCGTGGTATTCTCTCTGCAGAAGAACAGAAGAATCCCGGCAATGATGGAGATCCCGAAGGTCAGGCGCATGGTGCCAAGTGCGCCGAGGCGGTCGGAAAGGATCCCGGAGGCAAG
>CACXHD010000179.1 GCA_902767335.1 uncultured Lachnospiraceae bacterium | reverse complement strand
ATGGGGATTTCGCATCCGGTTTATGCGAAATCCCCTTTTTAAAGCCTTTTTACGCCTTTCTCTCTGCCTTTCGCTGCAGGATCCTGCGGAGGATTCTCCCCCTTCTGAAATATATGGTTGACAAAAAACGGAAGATGAAATACAATAACCTCGTAACTGAGATGTAATAATTTCGTAATAAATAGAAATAAAAACGTAAATGAAGTTTATCAGGAGGTAATAAACATGAAGAACAGAAAGCAGTTTGCATTGTTTACGGCTGCTGTTCTCACGGCAGGAACTGTATCCGGGATGAGCGCCGGGGCAGCGGAAAAAACCTTCAGCATAGGAGTAACAGAGAGCGACGCACAGGACTGGAACGTGGTCGCGATGGCGAATGACGATACGGTGACGACCGGCGCCTGCATCCGAAGCAAGGCGGATACCGGAAGCAAAGTCGTCGGATATCTGTACCGCGGAGGTGCGGTAAAGATCGAAGAAATGGGAGAGGAATGGTCAAAGGTATCCTCCGGAAGCGTTGACGGATATATTAAGAATGAATACCTGACCTTCGGCACGGAGGCGAAAGGCCTCGCAGAACACTACGGAGATTACGGTGTCCGAGCTTCCTGGGACGATGTACATGTCTTTTCGGCTGACAATGAAGCTTCCCCAATCATTGAGACCGCAAAAGACGGCGATGTTTATCCGGTGGTGAATAACAACGGCCACTGGATGGAGGTCCGGACCGGAGAAGAAGAAACGGCCTATGTTTCCTCCGAGGATGTGGAGCTGGTCATTCTGGTCGATACGGCAGAAGATGTTGCGGAAGCGAAGGAAAACTCCGTCAGCGCAAAGAAAACCGTTTCCGGCGGGCAGGCGAAGAACGTTTCTGCCGGGCCAGCGGATGCCGCGGCTGAGGAGGAAGGAACGGTAGTGGAAGAAACTCCCGTGATCTCCCATGAAGCCGCCGCGCCGGAAGCTGAGGAAGCCGAAGATGACGACTGGCAGTCAGAGTCCTTTACCTACGAAGAGGAGGATGCTTCCGGGGCAGACGCCGAGACCGTGATCTGGGAGGAGAGCGCAGCAGAATACGAAGCGGCACCTGTGGAGTATTCCTACGAGGAGAGCTGGAGCGCGGACGAGACTGCGTATGACACCTCCTATGAGGAGAGCTGGAGTGCGGACGAAGCCTCGTATGACACAACATCCTATGACACTTCTTACGAGGAAACTTATACGGACGACACTTCGTACGACACCTCCTACGAGGAGACCTATACGGATGACACTTCGTACGACACCTCCTACGAAGAAACCTATACGGACGACACTTCGTATGATACTTCCTACGAAGAAACCTATACGGACGATACTTCGTACGACACCTCTTATGACGAGACGTATACAGACGAGACCACGTACGATACGTCCTACGAAGAGACCTATGCGGACGATACTTCCTATGACACGTCCGCGGACGAAACCTATACAGATGAAACCTATACAGACGATACTTCCGCTGACACATCCTACGAGGAAACGACAGATACTTCTTCCCAGTCATCTTCAAGTTCCGATCTGGATCTGCTGGCAGCACTGATCTTCTGTGAGGCAGGCAACCAGCCCTATGACGGCCAGGTGGCCGTCGGCGCAGTGGTAATGAACCGGATTAACAGCGGATCTTTCCCCGGATCCATCAGTGAGGTGATTTACCAGAGCGGGCAGTTCACACCGGCTTCCTCCGGTGCACTTGCAAGCGCGCTCGCCAGCGGCACAGGATGCTATGACGCAGCCAGCGCTGCCCTCGCAGGAACCGACCCTACAGGCGGTGCGCTGTATTTCAATACAAGCCACGGCAGCGGAATAAAAATCGGAGACCACTGGTTCTATTAATGACTCCATCGACAAATTTCAGGCAGAAGAGGCTGCCGCTTGAAGCAAGTTCAGGCTTCGGGCGGCAGCCCCTTTGTTTTAACGGCATATGAATTTCCGAAAGTCGTCTTTCAGCCATGCGGTTCCTCCGGCTGCTCATTTGCCGTCCGAATTCTCCAGCAGCTTATTCATCGTCCGAATTCTCCGGCAGCTCAATCGCCGTCCGGCTCCTCCAGCAGTTCATTCATCAGATACTGATACAGATCCTGACTTTTCTTTTTCCAGGACGAACAGACCGCTTTTGCCATCGCCTCATCGCCGACGGTGAGGTGAAGCTCACACAGCTGCTGTTTTTTCTCGCGGATTCTGCAGCATACCTCGTAATCCCCGCCCGTGCAGCGGTAATAATCCGCGAGCACCGCGATGTCATTGATCATCGTAAGGCGGTTTTCCTTCAGCCATTCATCCATTTCACTTCGGAATTCGGCCGGAATCCGGTTCCGGAAATAGCCGATGGTCTCTTCCCCCTCCGGAGTAATCATATAATAAGAGGAACTGCGGATCGATTCCTCGTGGATCAACCCCATCTCTGCCAGCTCGGCAATGGCGGGCTGCAGATGAAAATAGTCCGTATATCCGCGCTCCAGTATAAAGTCGGAGATATGCGTGTAGGAGAGAGAAAAGTCCACATGCTCCAGCATATAAAGGATCATCAGCTTGTAAAGGGTAATCTGTTCAGCCATAGAAGGTTTTCCTCATTTTAATCTTCCTGATTTTCATATCGCTTTCCCTGCCAGGTGTCCTGAACCCGCATTCTGTGATTCAGTTCGTTCAAGATGCCATGTTTGTCCAGACTCCACTGCGGTTCGATGAGCAGGCTGCGCGGCGCGTCGCCGGTGACCCGGTGAACGGCCGTTTCGGGGGAAAGAACCTCGAGACACCGGATCACCAGATCGATGTAGGCGTCCCGGGTAAGCAGCGGGAAGGGATTTTCCCGGTACTGGACAGCCAGTTCCGTATTCTTGAGAATGTGCAGCAGCTGCAGCTTGATTCCCTGGATATCCTGACGGTTGAGATAACGGATGGTATCCAGTACCTGCTCCGGATTCTCCTGCGGGAATCCGAGGATTGTGTGGACAATGACATGCAGGCCGGCCCGGCGCAGTTTCTGAACCGCGGTTTCGAAACACGGGAGAGCGTATCCGCGGCGGAACCATTTCGCCGTGTCCTCATGGATCGTCTGCAGTCCCAGTTCTACCCAGACGGGTTTGATCTGGTTCAGGGAGGCGAGCACCTCAATGACATCGTCCGGCAGAGCATCCGGGCGGGTCGCGACCGACAGTATGCAGATATCCGGAGGCTCGATCACGGGAGTGAAGAGCGAGCGCAGATACTCCGCCGGAGCGTAGGTATTGGTGAAGGCCTGAAAATATGCGATGTACAGGCTGTCCGGACCGGCCTTTTTCAGCAGTTCCTTCTGTGCGTCCAGCTGCTCCATGACCGGCATCCGGGGAGAAAGGGCAAAATCACCGGATCCACCCTCGCTGCAGAAGGTACAGCCGCCGTAACCGGCGCTTCCGTCCCGGTTCGGACAGGTCATGCCCGCATGGACAGGAAGCTTCCATACCCGATCATTATATGTATGTTTCAAATCATAGGTGACCGAATGGTACCGTTCTTCGTCCCACATACGGGGACCGGTGCCGGCCGCCGGTGTTTGCTGTTTCATCATCACAGACTCCTTTCCTGCAGTCTTCTCGGATCATAGCACAAATTCCGCCCGGACTCAATCCACTTGTTTTTAACGGCTTCTTCATGTATCATAGTAGCAGGAAACATCTGGGGATTTCATCTGCACAGCCACAGGCGGCAGAAGCGGAAACAGGCGTGAAACAGTGGATTCCTGCCCCTTTGTTTCCAGTCTTTTTAAGGAGGATATGTCATGGCAATCTGTGAAAACTGCGGACATTCGATTCAGGATGATGCAATATATTGTAACTACTGCGGCGTCAGACAGGAGCGGAAGATTGTGCGTAAAAAACCAGCAGCGGATCAAAATCCGATTCTGGTGTCGGCGCCCTTTTATGCGGACAAATATGAGATGAAGGCGGACCTGGATTCCCATCCGCAGAACTGGACCCGGCATGGGGTCCATCCGGCAGCCGTATTCCTGTATCTGCTGTCGGCGGTCTATATCGCGCTCGAGGTTTATTCCATCATACAGATGGGCATGTCGGATTTGGAAGAGATCATTAACTATCTGTTTCTGAATCTGCTGATCCCGCTGGGGCTGATTGCGGCAGCATCCATTATTCAGCTTCTGTCCGGGATCCGGAGCTATCTGGAGACCATTGCGGACGGCAGCCATGTCAAGGGCGTGATCAGCATTTCCGAAAAGTCGAAGGACGCAAAGACGGAGACGGAGTAAGGATCTGTAAGGAAAGGCAAAGCTATGCGCAAAAAGAACAGGAAACGGCTGTCCGGCCTGATCATCGGCATGATGTTCGCTGCCTCGGGAATGGCTATGGCGGCGGGGATCGGCAATGGCAGCGGTTTTGGATGGAAGGCCGGCTCCGATGATGAGAGCGGAAAGAAATATGCCGGCGCCGGCATCGGGACAGAAAACATGGCCGGCTGGCGCGGACGCGCGGATTCCAGAAATAAAAAAATCCCCTTTGTGACCCTGCACCCGTCGGCCGCAGACGGGCAGGAGGATGAGGAGAGCAGCACAGAGGCTCTGCTTTCGGGGCTGGAAACGGAAGCGCTGGAAGCGGCAGAGGCACTGCATCCGGAGAACGAGACAGAAGCGGCTGAAGCGCTGCGTCCGGAGAATGAGACGGAATTGGCAGAGGCGTTGAGTCCGGAGCAGGAAACGGAACCGGCGGATGCCTGGATTTCGGAAAATGAGGCGGAAATGGCAGAGGCCCTGCTGTCGGAGATTGAGTCGGAAGGGCTGATGCAGACCGATGATGCAGCCGCGCCGGATCCGTCCGCGGCGGCAGACAGCGAAGATGAGGTTCCGTCGGATCCGTCTGTTGGGACAGACAGCGAAGATGCAGGGCTCCCGGATCCGTCCGCCGGGACAGATGGCGGGGAGGAGGCATCGGTGGGAGCCGACATGGATGATGCCGGAGCTTCCACTGACGATTCGTATGACATCGAAACCGCCGAGGCGATCCGGTTTGTGACGGGGCAGGACGCTCCGGGATATCAGGATTATCAGGAGAGACGGCAGGAAGATATTGCTTCCACCAGCGGTGTGTATATGGCGTCCGATGAGGACGACGAAGGGGAAGTCGTACTCTATCAGGGGACCAATGAGGATTCCCAGGGCGCGGACGTAACGGGTCTTGATGGAGGAACGGCTGCCGGCGGAATCACGGACGACGGAACCGGCAGTGAAATCAGCGGCGGCGAAATAAACGACGGCGGAATCACCGGCGGCGGAATCAGCGGCGGTGAAATAAACGACGGCGGAATCACCGGCGGCGAATTGACCGGTGACGGAACCACAGGGGCCGAAACTACAGGGGCCGAAACCACGGGAGCCGAAACCACCGACAGCGGAACCACCGCCGGGGGAATCATCGGCACGATCACCGGAAATGACGAACCCGCGGGAGAGTCGGAAGCGGCGGAAAGCGGGCAGAGCAGTCAGCTCGATCCCATTTTCTCGGAGCCTGCGGGACAGCTTTACCGCAGCAATACGGACGGATATGTCAACCTGCGGTCCGACCCGAATACTGGGGCCATGATCATCGGGCAGATTCAGCCCCGGGATATTTGCATGCAGATGGATGAGGAAGTCTCCGGGAACTGGATCCATATCCTGTATCTGGACGGGGAAGACCGGCAGAACGTCCTGACCGGATGGTCGTCGGGAGAATATCTGGATGAGACGTCGATCTGGGAACTGACCGGACGCCGCAGTCCGGAAAGCGAAAATGATCAGGAGAATACTGCCGGCACACCGGCAATTTCCTCGGACGCCATTATGGACAGCGGATCTGTGAACATCGGTGACCTCCCCGAGGGGATCGATACGACGCAGGCGTCTGCGGATTCCGCTGAAGGAAACGGTACGGATGAAATCTGGCTTCCGGCTTATAAACTTCTGGTGCAGGCATGGCAGATTTTTAACGGAGTCGGGGATCCGTCCGTCTGAGTTACAGCAAACGACGGGGAGAATTACAGATGAGCAAATATCTTGAAGAGGCAAAGCGCCTGCGCGGTATAACGGAGAAGCATTATAACTGTGCACAGGCAGTTGTACTTCCATTTGCCCTGGATCTGGGAATGGATGAAGAGAGCATATATAATCTGTCGGTGCATTTCGGAGGCGGCATGAAAATGGGAGCCACCTGCGGAGCCGTCACCGGAGGCCTGATGGCGCTGGGACTGATGGGCGTGGATCAGGCAGCCGATGCCAACGCCTTCTGCAGGGAAATCCGCAGACGGCACGACGGCTGTCTGGACTGCCGGGATCTTCTCCGCATGAATATGGAACGCGGGGGAGAGAAAAAACCGCACTGTGATGCCATGGTCTACGAGAGCGTTCTGCTGGTGGAACAGTTCTGCCGGGACAGAGGAATCCTCTGATACCGGCCGGAACCCTCTGACGCCGGCTGGATCTTTCTGATACCGGCCAGGCTTCTTCCGTGAGGCCTCAGCTGTCCGCCCCGCAGGCGATGATTTTGACGGCGCGGCTGCCCAGCTGACGGTAGATTTTCATGAACTGCTCCCTGGGAACGCGGGAATTATAATTCAGGGGATCCGTGATATAAAAGCATTCGTCATCCACGCCGCTGCACACCATGCAGTGAAGCTGATGGAACACGCGGTGCTCCCGGCCGTCCGGCAGGGGGTAGGAACCGCAGCGGTCAAACTGAATATCGTCGAAATGAAGCGAAGCCCAGAAAATAAAAGGGCTGCCTTCTTCCAGGGTCCGCACCAGGTCTTTCTCGCCGGCGCCGGTCAGGTCGACGGCCGTATGGCGGCTGCCGTGTTCGGAGAGATAGCGGTTCGCCGCTGTCACAATCGGGCCGGCAAAGCAGTAATATCCGGTCTGGGGACTGTCGTCGTCCAGATGGGGATTTCCCATATAGTACCGGTCCGGGTCTGTGCCGTACCAGGTTTCGCTGCGCGGCAGGTAATGATCCGCCAGGTCACATTTGTCCGCGGGGTAGCCAAGATACTGCAGAATCTGGCAGCAGCTGGTAATCTCGCATCCGTTCGGAAGCTCCGGCTTCTGCAGGATCTGCGGGACAGGATAGATGATTTTCATAATGCGCCTCCTCTGGTATAAGTGGAAGAATATTGTACCATGAGGACGACGGCATCGGCAAGAAGGGAGGCAGAGGAGACAGGGGGAGACAGGGGACGGTTCTGTGTCTCCTTTTAGAAGCAAAAGGAGACACAGAACCGTCCCCTGTCTCCCCTCGGCAAGAAGGGAGGAGCCGGACAGACGCCGGCAGCCGGAAGCGGGCAGGAAATGGCAGAAAAGGAGTGCGAGATATGAACGGAAAAGGAATCCGGGGCATGGGGTTTTCCCCGGGGAGACTGCCGGCAGGGCCCGGAAACAGCATCGCGGATGTACCCGGCGTCCGGGTCGGCCACTGGACACAGAAGGATGAGCGGCATTATACCGGGCTGACCGTGATCCTTCCGAGAGAAGACATATATCTGCATAAATGTACGGCGGCGGTCCATGTGATCAACGGATACGGCAAGAGTGCCGGACTTGTGCAGATCGAGGAACTGGGACAGCTGGAGACGCCGATTGCCCTGACCAATACATTGAATGTGGGAAAGGTCAGCGATGCGCTTGTACAGTATACGATCGATTGTCTGCAGGAACAGAAGAAGACCGTCCGCAGCCTGAATCCCGTGGTCGGAGAGTGCAACGATTCTTCGCTGAATGAGATCACAGACCGGACGGCGGGATATGAAGAGCTGAAAGAGGCTGTGAAAAATGCCTCTGCGGATTTTGCACAGGGAAGTGTCGGTGCCGGCACCGGGATGACATGTCATGACCTCAAGGGAGGAATCGGCAGTGCCAGCCGGCAGATTGAGATTGGCGGAAACATATATACCGTCGGGGTTCTGGCCCTGTGCAATCACGGCGTGCTTGAGGAGCTGACAATCTGCGGCGACCATGTCGGACACCGGATCCGGGAGAAACTTCAGAGCGAGGGCGGAGCCGGGGAGATCTGTACACAGGAGGCAGGCGCAGAGAAAGCGCATACGGAGGACGTGGGGAGCTGCATCATTGTCGTCGGGACCGATCTGCCGGTCACGGACCGCCAGTTGAAGCGGATGATCCGGCGCAGCAGTGCCGGGCTGGCCAGATGCGGAAGTTATTTCGGCCACGGCTCCGGCGACATCGCCATCGGCTTTACAACAGCCCATGACCTTGCCGAAGAGGAAACCCGGCCGGTCCTGACACTGGAAGTGCTGCAGGAAAAACAGCTGGAGCAGGCTTTCCTGGCTGTATGTGAAGCAACAGAGGAATCGGTGCTGAACGCTCTGGCGGAAGCCGAATACGTCCGGCGCCCGGACGGGACCGTCCGACACGCGCTGAGGGAGTTCCTGAAGAACCATGGAAACGAAGGAAGCGCTGATTCATTCTGATTTCTGCTTCTTTCGCCTTAGGACTTTCCAAAAGTTGATCTTTGCGCGTACGATACGATCAAAGCCGCGTGCGGCGCGGCTTTTGAAGAGAGCCTTCCTCTGCGCGCACTTACGAGCCGCCCTGATTTGGCGGGCGAGGAGAAAACGATGAAAATTACGCAGATAACCGTATCCGAAATCCATATTCCGCTCCGGACACCGTTTAAGACGGCCCTGCGCACGGTCAGCGATGTCCACGATGTGATCGTCCGAGTCCTGACTGATACCGGTGCCGTCGGTTGGGGAGAAGCGCCGCCGACAGCGGTGATCACCGGGGAGACCATCGGCTCGATCCGCGCTGCAGTGGAAGAATATATCGCACCTGCGATACAGGGAATGGAGATTGACGACCTGGACGGCATCATGCACCGGATGGACCGTTCCATTTTGAAGAATACCAGTGCCAAAGCCGCTGTGGACATGGCGGTGTACGACCTGTACGCGCAGAGCTGCGGAAAACCGCTTTACAAAGTTCTCGGCGGTGCCCGGTCTGTGCTGGAGACGGATCTGACCATCTCGCTCAATCCGAAGGAAGAGATGGTGCGGGATGCCCTGGAGGGGGTTTCCAGAGGCTTCCGGATCCTGAAAATCAAGACCGGCAAGGGAGACCTTGCGGATGTGGAATGCCTGAAGGCGATCCGGCAGGCGGTGGGCCCGGAGATTGTTCTGCGGGTCGATGCGAACCAGGGCTGGAACGCCCGGCAGGCGGTGCGGCTGATCCGGAAGATGGAGGATGAGGGCGTTGCGCCGGAGCTGGTGGAGCAGCCGGTGCCGGCCCATGATTTCGAGGGCCTGAAAATGGTGACCGCCAATGTGGACACGCCGATCCTGGCGGACGAGAGTGTTTTTGGCGCCGGGGATGCCATACGGATCCTGCAGGAACGCGCGGCGGACCTGCTGAACATCAAGCTGATGAAAACCGGCGGCATTTATCAGGCGCTGAAGATCTGCGACGTGGCGGAAATCTACGGGGTCGAGTGCATGATCGGATGCATGCTGGAGAGCAAGCTGGCCGTCAGTGCGGCCGCCCACCTTGCGGCAGGCAGGAGCGTCATCACCCGGCTGGATCTGGACGGGCCGTCGCTTTGCAGCAAGGACCCGTACACCGGCGGGCCGGAGTACGAGGGACCGTGGATTCGCATGAATGAGGCAGCGGGTCTCGGCATCCGTGCGTGTGCAGTTCTGTAATTGCCTGCGCCGGATCCATGGATGCAGCAGAAGAAGAGTGGGAAGGTATAATGATTTATGAGAGTATGGGATTTACACTGTGACACATTGTCGGAACTTCGATATGCGGAGAATGACGGGAAACCGCTTTCCTTCCGGAAAAATCAGCTTCAGATCGACCTGGAGCGGCTTCGCCGCGGCGATTATCTGCTGCAGTGCTTTGCCTGCTTTGTCAATCTGGGACGAAAGAAGGAAAATCCGCTGGTTTCCTGCCTGGAGCAGATCGATATTTTTTACCGGCTCCTCGAAGAATACAGCGAAGATCTGGTTCAGATCAGAACGCCGGAGGATATCCGGAAGCTGCCGGAAAGCGGGAAGATCGGCGCGATGCTGACCGTGGAGGAGGGCGCGGTCTGCCTGGACGATCTGCGGATGCTGCGCAATCTCTACCGTCTTGGCGTCCGCATGATGACCCTGACCTGGAATTACGAAAACGGTCTGGCCAGCCCCAATATTGTTCCGGGGGACGCGATGCAGGTATGGCCCTGCGAGCCGGTCACGGACCGCGGCCTGACGGAAAAGGGACGAGCGTTCCTGGAGGAAATGGAGCGTCTGCATATGATTCTGGACGTATCCCATCTTTCCGACGGCGGCATCATGGACGTCCTGGAACTGGCCCGGCGCCCCTTTGCCGCAAGCCATTCCAACGCCCGGAGCAAATGCGGCCATGTGAGAAACCTGACCGATGAGATGATCCGGAAGATGGGGGAAAAGGGATGCATTGTCGGACTGAACTACTGCGCCTCTTTCCTGGACCCGTCTGCGGACCGCAGCCATGTCAGATCGACCATTCACGATATGGCTGTTCACGCGCGGTATCTGATGAACCTGGGCGGGGAAGATCTCCTTGCGCTGGGCAGCGACTTTGACGGAATTGAGGGTGACCTGGAGATTGCAGGCGCCCAGGATCTGCCGAAACTGGCGGAGGGCTTGAAAAAAGAAGGATTCACCGAGCGGGAGATTGAGAAAATCTTTTACAAAAACGCGATGCGATTTTTTGAGGAGAATCTTTGAGGAGAGGGAGACAGGAGACACAGAACCGTCCCCTGTCTCCTCGAGGGCTGAGAACAGCAATAACGAAAGGAGACCCGATGACACATTCGGAGCTGACACTGGAAAAACGGATTGAAGCGATTCTGTTCGGGCTGGATGCCCATATGAGCGTGTTTGCGGATGACCTGAAGGGGAATGTGATCGAGCGGGATGCAGACCATGTCTTTGAGTCTGCGTCGACCATCAAGATTTTCATTCTGGGCTGTCTGTTTGATCTGGCGAAACGCAAAGAAGCGGATCTCGAGGAAATGCTCGAGTACCGGGAGGACTTCTACGTCAACGGATCCGGCATGCTCAACGCGATGCAGCCGGGAACGCGGCTGCGGGCGGTGGACGCGGCAACGCTGATGATTATCTGCAGCGACAACATTGCCACGAACATGCTGATCGATTACCTCGGGATCGGGAGGATCAACGATTTTATTCTGCGGATCGGGTGCGGCCATACGCGGCTGAACCGAATGCTTCGTTCCGATACCTGGGGGGAGATGCTGGGAGCGGTCACGCCCCGGGATATGGGCCGTTTTTTCGCTCTGCTCGGAAAGAGACAGCTGGTCGGGCCGGAAGAGGATGCGCAGATGCTTGGGATTTTCCGGAATCAGCATTACAATAAAATGCTGACCGGACAGCTGCCGCTCTATTACCTCGACGCAGAGGAATCCGGAGCGGACCCGGAACTGATCTGGACGGCCACAAAGAGCGGAAGCATGGACGCATGCCGCAATGACGGCGGCCTGATTCATACGCCTTACGGGGAATATGTGCTGGTGCTGATGTGCACCGATTTCCATAACAAGCTGGAATTTGACGCGCATCCGGCCTTCCTCTATGGACAGCAGATCAGCCGGACACTGTTCGATCAATATCTGGCGCTGGAAGGGCGGTTTCGCTGAAAAATTTTTGACTTTACAGCGGTTTTGGCAATTATTTTTCGTTTCTCTTGTCATGACAGAGAGATCATGCTATAATAATTTCGTTTTAGAAGTGCGACGGCGCATCCCTTTGCATGGGATGCGCTTTTTCCGAAAACGACTTCTCTGCAGGCGGATTCCTGTGCTGCAGCGTCAACTTCATAAAGCAATGTCGTTGACGAAAAAGTTCCGCAAGGATGCGGCCGGGGCGCAGATGCGGAAAAGCCCTTCGGGCGTCGCTTAGATCTGGTGGAAAACAGAAAGGGAGAGGGTACATTTATGAAGAAAAAACATTTGTGCACACTTCTGAGCGCTGTGGTTCTGGCCGGTGCACTTGCTGCCGGTACTGGCACCGCATTTGCCGGAGAGGAAGAGAAGGTCCTGAATGTTGCATGGAATGCGGATATGCAGACGATGGATGTTCACAAGACGACATCCAACTATGCGATCCCGCTGGCGATTTTTGACCGGCTGCTGGAAGTTCAGCTCAACGACGACGGCACTTCCGAACTGGTAAAGAGCCTGGTGGACGACTACTCCATCTCCGACGACGGTCTGGTTTATTCCTTTACACTGAAGGACGGTCTGAAGTTCTCCGACGGATCCGACCTGACCAGTGAAGACGTGGAATATACATTTACCCGTATGTTTGCGCTGGAAGACAGTGTACAGACCGATTTCACCACAGCCATCAAAGGCTCGGAAGCAGTGATGAACGGGGAAGCGGATACGCTGGAAGGCTTCAACGTGATCGACGATACGCATTTCGAAATCACGCTGGATGCTCCGTATGCCTCCTTCCTGGCGGTTCTCGCCACACCGACCTGCTGCATCTTCAGCAAGGAGAATGTGGAAGAGGCCGGCGATGACTTCGGTATTCTTCCGGAGAAGACGATCGGTTCCGGTCCCTATATGGTTCAGGACTGGGTTGCCAACGACAGCGTAACGCTGGTGGCCAATCCCTATTACTGGGGAGAGCCGGCGAGCGCATCCGTTGTCAATATCAAGATCTATCCGGATGCCAGCACGATGAATATGGCGTTCCAGAATGGGGAAATCGATATCCTTGACTGCGACTACATCGATTCCGCGATCGTGGATTCCGTTTACAAGACCGCTTATGCGGATCAGATCGTTTACGCGAACCGCCTGGCGACCACCTATCTGGCGCTGAATGAAAATGTAGAACCGCTGAACGATGTCAACGTACGCAAGGCTATTCAGATGGCGATCGACCGTCAGGGCATCCTGGATGCAATCTACGGCGGCGAGGGCGTGACCGTGGACGGTATTTACCCGGCAGGTTCCATCGGATTTACCGAGGCGAACCAGGGATGGCTGCAGTATGATCCGGAAGGCGCCAAAGCGCTTCTGGAGGAAGCCGGCTACGCGGACGGATTTGATCTGGAACTCTCCCATGATTCCACAGCTTCCGCCAGCATTCAGAATGTTCTTGAGATCGTGGCTGCCAATCTTCAGGAAATCGGCATCAACGCGACGATCCAGCCCTACGATGAGGCTGCATGGCTGACCCTGCGCAAGAGCGGCGAGATGCCCAGCTTTACCGCTACATGGACGCTGGACTACAACGATCCGAGCAACATTATCGATACCTTCTTCAGCTCCCCGGAGAGCGGAACGCTTCGTTCTCTCAACTATCCGGATCAGGAGATCATGGACCGCGTCAGCGCAGCCAGCGCGATTGTCGATGAAGAAGAGCGCCTTGCGGAATACGCGGCTCTGGAAGAGAAGATCGTAAAAGAAGACGCTGCCTGGGTTCCGATGTACACCCGTCAGCATCTGTTCGTTGTGAATCCGGACCGGATTGAGCACTTCACTCCGCACTGGGCCGGTTACAGTGATTTCAATGTTTACGGAGTCACCATGAAATAATGAAATGAATTGAGATAATCGGTATGAGGCTGCCCTGCGGGGCAGCCTTATCGAAAAACGAAGCACTCCCGGGGGGATCCGAGACGCGGCGAAAGACAGCCCGCCGGGGTCCTGCCGGGAATGCTTTGTTTATCGGATTGTTGAAGAAGGAGTGAACAAGATGAGAACCATACTCAGACGGATTTTGAGTATTCTGCCGGTTTTGCTGGGCGTGATTATCCTGATATTCTTCATGCTGCGAATTGTTCCGGGGGACCCGGCGGCCATCCTGCTCGGCGAGCATGTGAGCGCGGAGACGGTGGAGCGTCTGACAAAATCGATGAACCTGGATCAGCCCGTGGGGGTACAGCTGGCCACATATATACTGAATGCTCTCAAAGGAGACCTTGGTACGAGCTATACAATGAAGCGGCCGGTGACAGGTCTGATCCTGCAGGCATTTCCCTATACGGTGAAGCTGGCTTTGATGGCGGCGGTTTTTGCCTGGATTGTCGGTCTGACGGCGGGCATACTCGCCGCAATCCGGCAGAACAAACTGCCGGACCGGCTGTTTATGGGCTTCTCTCTGATGGGAATCTCCATGCCGATCTTCATGACGTCCCTGTTTCTTCAATATCTGTTTGCCTTCCGCTTCAAAGTGTTCGCGCTGACCTCGGACGGAAGCTTTATCACCATGATCCTGCCTGCGATTGCGCTGGGGTGGAACAGTGCGGGCAGCATCGCCCGTATGACGCGTTCCAGCCTGATTGAAGTCATGCAGGCGGATTATATCGATACGGCAAGGGCGAAAGGACTGGCGCACAGAGCCGTGATTCTCGGCCATGCACTGAAGAATTCCATGCTGCCGGTAATCACGATGATGGCGCTGCAGCTGTCTTCTATGATGTCCGGCGCCGTGATCACGGAGAGCGTATTTGCGATTCCCGGGATCGGACGACTCGCCACCGATGCAATCCAGAAAAGAGACATGCCTCTGCTGCAGGGGACGGTTCTGTTTACAACGGTGATTGTCGTACTCGGCAATCTGGCGGCGGATCTGCTGTATTCCGTGCTGGATCCGAGGATCCGAAAGGAGGTCTGAAGAGCGGATGAGTGACAGAAAAAAACAAACCGGACCGACGCCGGGAAATCAGAACGCGGCAGAACCTAAGAACCGGATCTTCGGAAAAGAAGAAGCTCTCTCGGAAGAACTCGCCAGTGATATCGGGGAGAAGGATGGCCTTCTGGAGGAACTGCTCCGCATGTGCAGACAGAACCGTCTGGCTGCGTTTTCCGCGCTGGTGATCCTGCTGATCATCCTGATGGCCGTCTTTGCGCCCGTGATTGCCCCGTACAAGGAAGCCGAACAGGACCTGATGGCCCGGCTGCAGGCGCCTTCCATGGCGCATATTTTCGGCACGGATGAGCTGGGCAGAGATGTATTCTCCCGGATTCTGTACGGATCCAGAGTTTCTCTGATTGTCGGTATTTTTCCTTCCATTATCTCCCTGCTGATCGGCATTGTGCTCGGACTGACGGCCGGTTATTTCCGGGGCTGGGTCGACTATGTCATCATGCGCCTGGCGGACATCATGCTCTCCTTCCCGTCGCTGCTGCTGACCATGGTGATCATGTATACACTGGGGCGTTTCGGCAATTCGATTGTCTGTATTTTCATCGCGCTTTCACTGGTCGGCTGGGCCAGCGTCGCCCGCGTTGTGCGGTCGCATACCCTGAGCCTGAAGGAGACCGAATATGTCGAGGCGGCAAGGTCCATCGGCGTGAGCAACCGGAAGATCATGTTCCGGCATATTCTGCCGAACTGCATTCCTTCCCTGATCGTGCTCTATACCCTCAGTGTTCCCTCGTCCATTCTTTCCGAGAGTACGCTGAGCTTCCTCGGGATTGGTGTGCAGCCTCCGGCGGCCTCCTGGGGGCTGATGGTCAATCAGTCCAAGCAGTTTCTGTTTTCCCAGCCGTGGCTGGCACTGGCTCCGAGCCTCGCAATCATGATCATTGTGCTTGCGTTCAACTTCCTCGGAGACGGACTGCGCGACGTGCTGGATCCCTACATGAAGACACAGTGAGGAGGAACCATTCATGAGTGAAGAGATTGTTCTCGAAATAAAAGGACTGAGCTCCTCCTTTTTCACCGATCACGGGGAGGCCGTTGCGGTCAATGATGTGGATCTGAAAATTCCCCGGGGGAAAATTGTCGGTCTGGTCGGCGAATCCGGCTGCGGGAAGAGCATGACGGCGAAATCGGTGATGGGTCTGCTCAAGTATCCCGGTAGAATCGTAAAGGGCGAGATCCTGATGGGAGGCCGCGATCTGACAAAGATGTCGGACAAGGAGCTGCGGACGGTCTGCGGCAACGATATCTCGATGATTTTCCAGGAGCCGATGACCTCCCTCAATCCGGTTCTGAAGGTCGGGAGACAGGTGCAGGAAGCCCTGCTGGTCCACGACCGGACGATGGACAAAGGAAAAGCAAAAGAACAGGTCATCGACATGTTCAAAAAGGTCGGGATCCCGGAAGCGGAGAAGCGCTACAACTGCTATCCCCATGAGCTGTCGGGGGGACTGCGGCAGCGCGTGATGATTGCCATGGCGATGGTCTGCAAACCAAGACTGCTGATCGCCGATGAACCGACGACGGCGCTGGATGTGACGATTGAAGCCCAGATCCTCCGCCTGATGAAACAGCTCTGCCGGGAAAACGACATGAGTGTACTGATCATTACGCATAATCTCGGCGTGGTTGCCGAGATCTGTGATGACATCTATGTCATGTACGCCGGCCGGATCATGGAACATGCGCCGGTATTTGAGCTGTTCGACGACACACGGCATCCTTACACCCGGGGGCTTCTGATGTCGATCCCGCGGATCGGAAACAATCCGGAGTTTCTGCATACGATTCCCGGGGTGGTTCCGAATCTGCTGCACCTGCCGAAGGGCTGTCCCTTCAGCAACCGGTGCGAATACGTTACGGACCGCTGCAAAGAGCAGCTGCCGGAGCTTCTGCAAGTCGGCAGCGAGCACAGCTGCAGGTGTTTCCTCGCATCCGGGGAAGCCGCAGAGCAAGCTGAAAATCCGAAGGAGACAGAAGGGAGCGTGAGGGTATGAGCCGTCCGGCAGGAGAACAGGAAATGAAACAGGAGCCTTTGCAGGACCGGAACGATACGCGGGAGCCGCTTCTGGTGGCGGAGGGCGTCTGCAAGGATTTTCAGACGACAAAAAGACAGACGGTTCATGCGGTTTCGGATGTGAGTCTGACCATTTTTCAGGGGGAGACGCTGGCGCTGGTCGGCGAGTCGGGCTGCGGCAAAAGCACGCTGGGGCGGACACTGCTCCACCTGCTGCCTGCGACAAAGGGAAAGATTTTCTTCCGGGGACAGGAGATCACCGGAATGACGGAAAAGGAATTCCGCACGGTCCGCAGGAAGATGCAGATGGTCTTCCAGGATCCGTATGCCAGCCTGAATCCCCGCATGACGGTCCGGGATATTATAGCGGAACCACTGGAGACCTATCATGTCTGCGGGTCGAAAGAGGAGACGACGAAGGAAGTTCTGAATCTGATGTCGATGGTCGGTGTTCCGGGGGAATTTCTGAACCGGTATCCGCATCAGTTTTCCGGCGGACAGAGACAGAGGATCGGAATCGCGCGGGCGATTGCGCTTCGTCCGGAGCTGCTGGTCTGTGATGAACCGGTCTCTGCTCTGGATGTATCCGTTCAGAGCCAGGTACTGAATCTGCTGAAGAAGCTCAAACAGGAGCTGAACCTGACCAGCCTGTTTATCGGGCATGACCTGTCGGTCATAAACTTTGTCGCAGACCGGGTCTGCGTAATGTTCCTGGGCAGGATCTGTGAGGTGGCGGAAAAGGACGAACTGTATGAGCGACCGCTGCATCCCTACACAAAATTCCTGCTTGCGGCGATTCCGATTGCGGATCCGCATCAGAGAAATGACGACCGCAGCCTTCTGGAGGGGGAGATCCCCAGTCCGGTGAATCCGCCGTCCGGATGCTACTTTCACACCCGCTGCCCGTATGCGACCGATCTGTGCCGGCGGGAGAAGCCGGAGATGAAGGACTACGGGAACGGCCATATGGCGGCCTGTCACCGATGCGAAGAACTGCAGAATACAGAAATCTGAGACAGCTTTTACTCACGGGGAGCCGTGCCTTCCGCGACGCCGAGCAGAGCATCGATGCTTGTGCCATAGTAGTCGGCAAGCCGGATCAGAACCGAGGTGGGGATATCATTCTCCCCGGTCTCGTATTTTGAATAACCGCTCTGCGACATCCGAAGCAGAGCTGCAATCTGGGTCTGTGTTTTCTGATGCTGTAAGCGGAGCTTGCGAAGCTGATGATACATAAAACCGATTCCTTTCTAAGAAAACACGGAACAATCCGCGTTTCCCCGGAATCCGCTCCCGGGGAGAGAGAGCGGAAACGAGACTGCCCGGGGAACACAGATGAAACCAGTGGTTCCCTCAGAACCATTATAAACATAAAACCGGTCGGAACAGGGAAACAAAAGCAGAACAATCTGGGCTGAAAGTTACGAAACGACAGCAGCCGACAGAAAGAAATATCGGAAACGCATCTGTTTCATGCGTTTCCGGTAACCTCCGGGCGGATGCGCATTTCTGCCGTTTGCTGCAATCTGGATTATCAAAGGAAAAAGTGTATGACGGTACGGATGAAGGACATTGCAAAAAAAGCAGGCGTCAGTACGGTGACGGTCTCCAAGGCCCTGTCCGGGCAGAGAGGTGTGTCGGAACAGATGAGAAGTGAGATCATCCGTCTTGCCGGGGAAATGGGATATGTCAACCACGCGGCGGCGGCCCGCAAAGAGCGAAGCGGGATCAGTTATACCATCGGGATTCTGATGGCGAACCGTTTTTTTGACCGTTACAACTCGTTCTATGGAAATCTTCTGCAGCTGGTGTCGGCGGAAGCCTCCGTGATGGAGTGCTCGACCATGCTGGAGATCGTTTCGGACGAGATGGAACGGAATGGAACGGTTCCGCGCATGCTGCGTGAAGAAACGGTGGACGGCGTGATTGTCCTGGGAAGCATGGAGGAGGAGTATCTGAAGGTACTGAGGGAAAGAGAAGTTCCGCTGATGTACCTGGATTTCACCTCCCGGGAGGAACGCTGCGACTGTGTTATCTCGGACAGCTTTTACGGCGCTTCCCAGATGACGGACTATCTTTTCCGGAGAGGACACCGCCGGATTGCCTATGTGGGAACGGTGCTGTCTACGACCTCCATCACGGACCGCTATCTCGGGTATCTGAAATCCATGATGGAACATCAGGTTCAGCCGCTGGAGGAATGGATCATCGATGACCGGGATCTGGAGACCGGCATGATGGATACGGACCGTTTCTTCCGCCTTCCGGATCCGCTGCCCTCCGCCTTCGTATGCAACTGTGATCTCGCGGCCGCCTATCTTCTGAAAAAGCTCGAGGAACGGGGGCTGACCTGTCCGGACGATGTTTCGGTGACCGGGTTCGACAATTTCGCGTATCCGGGGATTTCCGAGCACCAGTTTACGACCTATGAGGTGGACGTCAAAGAGATGGCCCGTAAGGCAGTTCATAACCTGCTTCATAAGCTTAACGGAGAGTACTATCGAAGAGGAGTGGTGATCGTAACCGGCCGGCTGGTCGAAAGGGAAACGGTAAAAACGATCGACGAAAGGCATTTTTAACAGAAAACCGGTTCCTTTTTTGGTAAAAGTATGGCTAATTAGCTAACTCGATTGCAATTCCAAGCGTAAATGATACACTTGGATTAAGTTAATCAGTTAGCTAATTTTTTATTGGAAAAGGAGAAACCCGGAATGAAGAAACTGTTATGGATGACCTGTGCTGCAGCCGTCAGCACCGGAAAACGGCGGAAAACCTACTCGGTCGGAACCGTCATCTGGACCATCGTCGAGTATGTCAGCCTCATTTTCTTCGGGCTGTGCGCGGTCATACCGCTGGTTTCCTGCGTGATCACGGCATTCAAAACCGAGGAAGAATACAAAGCGACGAATGTGATGACGCTCCCGAAGAACTTTCTGAACTTCAGCAACTTTGTGAAGGCCTTTACCCAGGCCGATATGGGAAGAGCGTTTCTGAACTCCTTTATCGTTATGGTGGCGGTACTGCTTGTATCCGTCATGGTCGGAACACAGCTGGCCTTTGTCCTGAACCGGTTTGCATTTCCGGGCAACGGGCTGGTCCGGAGTTTGTATCTGTTCGCCTCTCTGCTGCCAGCGGTTGCGATGCAGGTCACCGTATACAATGTCATGTCCAGCCTGCACCTCGTGAACCGGCTCTATGGTTACATCATCATGATGTGCGGCACGGACGTCATATCGATCTACATTTTCATCCAGTTTATGGAAAACATTCCGATTTCGCTGGATGAGTCGGCCATCATTGACGGCGCCAGTTACTGGCAGATTTAATGGAAGATCATCCTCCCGCTGCTGAAACCGGCGATCGTGACCTCCTGCATCCTGAAAGGGGTCAGCGTGTACAATGAATATTACTGTGCAAATCTGTATCTAATGGATAAAAAACTGCACACAATCGCCACTTCGTTGTATACTTTTGTTGGACCGATGGGCAGCCAGTACAATCTGATCTGCGCCGGAGTCATTATTTCCTTCCTGCCGGCGCTGCTGGTGTTTATCTTCTGTCAGAACCAGATTTATTCCGGGATCACAGGAGGGGCTGTCAAAGGATAACAAACGGTATTACGAAATGTAAAAGATGGAGGAGTTATGTCTTTTCTTACAAAGGAAGAATTGAAATCACAGATTTCCGGAGAACTCTGGAACCGGCTGGTTCCGTTCTGGCTGAAGCTGAAGGACGGGAAGAACGGTGGATTTATCGGATATGTCGGGCCGGATCTCGTCCCGGATCCGGAAGCGGAGAAGGGATGCATCCTGAACAGCCGGATCCTGTGGTTTTTCTCCTCCGTCTGTCTGCTCTGCCGACAGGAGGGCATCAAATACCAGACGTTCCTGGAGGCAGCGGATCATGCTTTTGACTATCTGAAAAAAGCGATGCTGGACCGGGCGTACGGAGGGCTGCTGTGGTCGGTCACCTTTGACGGCCGTCCGCTGGACACGACGAAACATACTTACAACCAGGCCTTTGGCATTTACGCCCTTTCCGCCTACAGTGAGATTGCCGCAAAAGACCGGAGCAGCGAAGCGCTCTCGATTGCCGGACAGATCTTTGACCTGATCGAAGAAAAATGCATGGATGAGTACGGGTATCTGGAGGCATTCACCAGGAATTTCGGCCCGGAGAGCAATGAGAAGCTTTCCGAGAACGGCGTGATGGCGGAGAAGACCATGAACACGCTGCTCCATGTGCTGGAGGCGTATACCGGGCTCCTGCATGCCCTGAAAACGCTGCCGGCGGTGGAAACGGAGCGGTCCCTGGTAACGAAGCAGCCTCCGGAAACGGAGCGGTCTTCGGAAACGGAGCAGCCTCCGGAAACGGAGCGGTCTTCGGAAACGGAGCAGTCTCCGGAAACGGTGCGATCTTTGGAACCGGCTGTTGCCGCATCTCTCCGAAATGCGCTGGAAATGTACCGGCAGCATGTTTACAATCCGCCCAGGCACAGAAGTGAAGTGTTTTTCGACAGAACCTGGCATTCGCTGATTGACCTGACTTCCTATGGACATGACATCGAGGCGAGCTGGCTGATCGACCGGGCGCTGGAAGTATTGGACGACCCGGAATGGACGGCGTTGTATCGGTCGATGACCGCAGACCTGGCGGAGAGCACCCAGCAGGCAGCGTTTGACGGACGATCGCTCGCGGCAGAGAGTGAATGCGGCCGGGTGAAAACGGAGCGGATCTGGTGGGTCCAGGCGGAAAACCTTGTGGGACTGCTCAACCTCCGGGGAAAAACAGAGGGGGCGCATGCGGAGGAACTCTATGAAGCTGTCTGCAGTCAATGGGAGTTTATCCGGGACTGTGTCCGCGATCCGAGGGAAGGGTCGGAATGGTTTGAAGAGGTGACGCCGGAAGGAATACCGGCAAAGGAAGCGCCCATGGTACAGCCCTGGAAATGTCCGTATCATAACGGCAGGATGTGTATGGAAGCCATACGGCGTCTTTCGCGTTGATCAAAAGCCGCGTTGTACGCGGCTTTGAACGTATAACGGGTACGATAGTCAACGTCAGAAATTATCTGACATTGACTATGGCGATCCGCAAGGAAGCGCATGGATTTGCCAGGGAAATATGCGGCGTTTGCCGTGCAAATCCGGTGCAGCAAACGAACAAAGTAAAGATTACTTTGTCGTTTGCTATAAGTTTATAAAGGGACCGAAAGGGTGAAAAGGATGATTTGCTGTGATTTAAATCAGGTTTGGACCATGCGCTGTCCCGACGGGCGGTGTGTGGAAGGCCGGATCCCCGGATCCGTGTATTCGTTCCTGCTGGATGCGGGGTTGATGGAAGATCCCTGCTGGCGGGACAATGAAGAAAAGGCACTGGCTCTGATGGAGGAGGATTATACGTTCGTCCGATCCTTTGATGTGCCGGAAGATCTGTTTTCCTGCCGGCACCGGGTCCTGCGGCTGAACGGGATTGACACACTGGCCCGGATTGTGCTGAACGGCACTGTGATCGGGGAAACGGACAATATGCATATTGCCTGGGAATATGAAGTGGGAGATCTGCTGAAGCGGACAGGGAATGTGCTGGAAATCTGCCTGCGCTCGCCGGTCCGGTATATTCGGGAGGAAGATGAAAAGCACCATCTGGGAGGCTCCGATGAAGCCATGCGCGGCTTCCCCCATCTGCGGAAAGCGCATTGTATGTTCGGATGGGATTGGGGCCCAAGGCTTCCGGATCAGGGGATCTGGAAGGAGGTACAGCTTCTGGGATGGGAGAATGTGCGCCTGACCGATGTCCGAATCCGGCAGCGGCATCTTCTGCCGGATGGCCGGAGGGTGGAGGAAGCGGCGGATGAAGGCGCAGCGGCACGGAACGGTCAGATCCGGGTATTCCTTGAGGTGACGCCTGTGACAGAACCGATCTCTTATGAAGACGACCAGTGCAAAATCACGCTGACGGCGCCGGACGGTAGAAGCTGGCAGCTTGAGCCGGGTGAAGCCTTTGAAGTACCGGAACCGCAGCTGTGGTGGCCCAACGGACTGGGAGAACAGCCGCTGTATCATCTGGAAGTGGCGCTGGATGGAGCCGCAGAGGGCGCTGATGCAGTTGATGATACGGCAGATGATGCAGCAGATGATGCGGCAAATGATGCGGCAGATGATGCGGTCCGCAGATACCGGATCGGACTGCGCTCGGCAACCGTACTTAGAAAACCGGACGCCTGGGGTGAGACCTTCGCCATGATGGTAAACGGCCGGACTTTCTTTGCCATGGGCGCGGACTATATTCCGGAAGACAATATCCTGTCCCGCAGAAGCCGGGAACGGACGGAGCGGCTTCTGGACACCTGCGCCGCCTCTCATTTTAATGTGATCCGCGTGTGGGGCGGAGGGTTCTATCCGGACGATGACTTCTACGATTTGTGTGATGAAAAAGGTCTGCTCGTATGGCAGGATCTGATGTTTGCCTGCGCCAATTACCGGATTACGCCGGACTTTGTAAAGAGCATTACCGAAGAGATTACGCAGAATGTGCGGCGAATCCGCCATCACGCAAGTCTGGGACTGTGGTGCGGCAACAATGAGATGGAGCAGTTCGCGCTGGAACGGGTGTATGACGGAACGGACGAGACGGCTGCGGATTACCTGATCCAGAATGAGTACATCATCCCGGAGATCCTCTGGAACGAAGATCCGGATACCTTCTACTGGCCTTCCTCCCCGTCGTCCGGAGGCAAATTTGACAATCCGCGGGACGAAAACCGGGGGGATGTCCACTACTGGGACGTCTGGCACGGCGGCGTGCCGTTTACGGCGTACAGAAAGTTCCATTTCCGCTATCTGTCGGAATTCGGGTTCCAGTCCTTCCCGTCGATGGATGCAGTCCGGCGGTTTACCCTGCCGGAGGACCGCAATATTTTCTCTTATGTGATGGAGATGCATCAGAGAAACTCCGGAGCAAACGGCGCAATTCTCCGATATCTGTCCGATAATTATCTGTATCCGGGCAGCATGGAACTGCTGATCTATGCCTCCTGGCTGCTGCAGGCGGACGCAATCCGGTACGGAGTGGAACATTTTCGCCGGAACCGTGCGGATGACCGGTGCATGGGGGCGGTCTACTGGCAGCTGAACGATATCTGGCCGGTTGCTTCCTGGTCCTCCGTGGATTACTTCGGGAACTGGAAAGCCCTGCAGTATCTGGCGAAACGGTTCTTCGCACCGATCATGCTCAGCTGTGAAGAGAAGAGCATTCCTTCCCTGGGGCGCACCTGCATCAGCGAACCGGCGCCGATCGCTTATTCGGCAAGGCTGTGCCTGTGCAATGAAACCTGGGAACCCTGTGAGGATGAAGTGGTCTGGAAGATTGCGGATCCGGACGGACAGGTGCTCAAAGAAGGCTCCATGCAGGTTAAGGCGGAACCCTTCGGCACGGCATGGACCGAAGAACTGGATCTCGCCTGGATCGATCCTTACACACACCATCTGAGCTATGAACTTGTGCATGGAACCAGCAGCGGAAGCGTGCTGTTTGCACCGCCCAAGCATTATCACTTTTCAGACCCGGCTCTTTCGCTGCATATAAAGACGGACGGAGAGCGGACGTATGTTTCGGTGACGGCCAAAGCCTATGCCCGTTATGTGGAAATCTATACATCGGAGGGGCAGCTGCTGCTTGAGGACAACTTTTTTGATATGGAACCGGGCACACGAACCGTGGAGCTTCTGGCGGGATCTGCGGAGAATCTGAAGGTGCGAAGTGTGTTTGACATTCGCTGAGGAGACAGGAGGAAATCATGGAGAGTCTCAGATTTGCTTCACCGGCAAACCCCCGTTCGTCGGCAGAAGCGGCGGCGCTTCTGAAACGACTGTATGAGACGGCCGGCAGCGGGATTATTACCGGGCAGCATACACAGACCAGAAAGATGGAGGAGATCGGCTGTATTCGTTCTCTGACCGGGAGGGAGCCGGCACTGCGGGGATTTGAGCTCTTGTCCTATTCACCGAACATCAACTACGAAGACGCCTCGGAGGCATGCCTGACGGAAATCGAAGAGAACCGTGAGACGATGCAGGATGCACTGGCCTGGGCCGAGGGACATCCGGAACGAATCGTAACCCTGTCGTTTCACTGGTTTTCTCCGATCGGCGGTCGCGACAAAAGCTTTTATGCGGAAAATACGGATTTTGACGCTTCCCGGATTCTGATCGACGGAAGCGAGGAGAGAGCGGCGTTTTACCGGGATCTGGACGTCATAGCGGAACTGCTCGGAGAATTCCGTGACCGGAAAATTCCGCTGCTCTGGCGGCCGCTGCATGAATCGGACGGGACCTGGTTCTGGTGGGGCGCAAAGGGACCGGCGGTGGCGAGGGATCTTTATCGTCTGATCTTTGATTATTATACGGAAGAGAAAGATCTCAACAATCTGCTGTGGGTCTGGAACTGCCGCCTGGCGGAGGGCTATCCGGGTGATCCGTACGTGGACGTGATTTCTCTGGATGAATACCTGACAGAATATGAGCCGACCGATTACGCCGGCCAGTACCGGACGCTGCG
Organism: uncultured Lachnospiraceae bacterium; assembly: GCA_902767335.1. Lineage (GTDB taxonomy): Bacteria > Bacillota > Clostridia > Lachnospirales > Lachnospiraceae > Merdiplasma. The sequence goes on along the minus strand of CACXHD010000179.1, from coordinate 478 downwards.
GGAACAGACCGGAAGCGGAAAAGTAGCGGCTCTGGCGGAAGTCGGATACCTGCCGGACATCCGGAAACTGAAAGCATCCCGAACGCCGTGGGCTTACTATATGACATGGTCCCGCGAATTCTGCATCGGGGAAACCTACAATGCCTACAGCCGGGTCAAAGAACTGTATGAAGATCCCTATGCGGTTTCGCTGCAGAGCGCAGGCGACTGTCCGTTGGGACAGGAACTTTGAAAAAAAGAGAAAAACAGAAAATCAGAAAAACAGAAAAGCAGAAAAACAGAAAAGCAGAAAAACAGAAAAACAGAAAAACAGAAAAACAGAAAAACAGGGGGCTGTGAAAAAAGCATAGCCTGAAAAACAAAGAAGGATCAAGGGTTATCAAAACCCAAGGTCCTTCTTTTGTGTTAGAATTATACTTGCAATGAACAAATCTAACACGCTTAATTCTACCTCAAAACAGGCAGTTTTGCCAATGCT
>CACXHD010000178.1 GCA_902767335.1 uncultured Lachnospiraceae bacterium | reverse complement strand
GTCCTTGAAGGCGAAGACTTCGAAATGGATGATGAAACCCGTGCGAAGATCGAAGAATATGCATGGGGAACCTATGACGGAACGAAGTACAACGATGACGCAGATGAGATGCCGGTTATGGAGGCTAAGAACGGCCTGAAGCTGGCGGATCTGACCGGCAAGGAGTATGACGATCCGATGTGGGAGCAGCTGCTTGACCAGATGAGCTTTGACGATATGGCTACCCTGATCAATGTCGGCGGATGGCAGACCGCTCCGATCAGCTCCGTGGGCAAGGTCGGTACATCGGACTGCGACGGCCCGGCCGGACTGAGCAACTTTATTACCGGCGCGTACGGAAGCGCGTATCCGGCCGAAGTACTGATGGCACAGACCTGGAATAAGGAGATGGCCTATGAGATCGGTACTTCGATGGGACAGGAGTATGCGGATGCCAACAACTACGGCTGGTACGGACCTGCGATGAACACGCACAGAAGTGCATTTGCCGGACGTAACTTCGAGTACTATTCCGAGGACGGCGTTCTCGCCGGCAAGATGGCGGCCGGAGAAATCAACGGCGCAGCCACAAAGGGCGTCTATCCGTATATCAAGCATTACGCTGTCAACGACCAGGAGACGAACCGCTGCTCCATGCTTCTGACCTATGCTCCGGAGCAGGCGCTGCGTGAGATCTACCTGAAACCCTTCGAACTGGCAGTGAAGAACTATGAGGGAACCTCCCTCGCCGTGATGTCGGCGTTCAACTGGATCGGAACGGAACCGGCCTGCGCAAACAAGGAACTGCTCAACACGGTGCTCCGCGATGAGTGGGGCTTCCGCGGCATGGTGGAGACCGACTACAACGGTTCCTATGGTTACCAGATCACGGATCACTGCATCCGCAACGGCAACGATCTGATGCTTGGCTTCAACGGAGCAGCGTCCAATGTTCTCTCCGACAAGAGCGCAACGGCGATTAAAGCAATGCGGCAGGCCTGCAAGAACATTCTGTATACCGTGGGCAACAGCGGTTATTATACAATGAATGAACAGAAGGGAGGCGGCCTGACAAATATGCAGAAGATCTTCTACGGTGTCGACGGAGCCACAGCGGCTGTCGTGCTGCTTCTGCTTGCCATTGTACTTCTCCGCTGGAACAAAAAGAGAAAAGCAGCAAAATAAACAGAATTGAAATCTGACATGACAAGGGGCTGCCGCATTGAGTGGATGCTGAATGCGGCAGCCCCTTCTTTCGGTTGCAGGCAGGTTTTTTTTGCGCTATACTGTGAAAGTATTACCCGGAAAAAAGCCTGCCGGATATGGGCAGGCCGGATGAATGTGTCGGATGAATGTGTCCAGTGAAGCGGCGCTTTACGCCGGCGCTTCCACAGAAAGGAAAACAGCATGAAACTGTCAAATATGCTGAATAAAGATACCGTTACCCTTTCCTTTGAGGTTTTTCCTCCGAAGACCAGTGATAAATTTGAGACCGTACTGGCGACAGCACGGAAGATCGCGGCGCTGAAACCGGACTTTATGAGTGTCACCTATGGTGCCGGGGGCGGAACCAGCGCTTTTACGGCAGATATTGCGGCGGACCTGGAACGCACCTATCAGGTGCCGATGCTTGCGCACCTGACCTGCGTCTCTTCGACGAAGGAATTTGTCGCCGAAACCGTTGCAGCCTACAAGCGCCACGGCATCGAAAACATTATGGCGCTGAGGGGAGATATCCCTGCGGACGGAAAAATCTGCAAGGATTACAGCCATGCCTGCGAACTGATCCGGGAACTGAAGGCAATGGGGAATTTCTGCATCGGCGGCGCATGCTATCCGGAGGGGCATGTGGAGTGTGAGCATAAGAGGGATGATATCCGCTATCTCAAGGAAAAAGTGGATGCGGGATGTGACTTCCTCACCTCACAGATGTTTTTTGACAACGACCTTTTCTATAACTTCCTTTATCGTATACGTGAGGCCGGGATCACGGTTCCGGTGCTTCCGGGAATCATGCCGATCACAAACAAGAAACAGCTGTCCCGTTCCGTTGCCATGTCCGGGACCAATGTTCCGGCGAGATTCCGTGCGATGGTGGATTACTACGGGGATTCTCCCGCAGCGATGCAGCGGGTTGGAATCACCTATGCAACGGATCAGATCATGGATCTGATCGCGAACGGCGTGAAGCATATTCATGTCTACTCGATGAATAAGCCTGAGGTTGCCGAAGGAATTCTGGAGAATCTGCGGCCAGTCCTGGAGATGAAGCCGGCCGGGAGCGGAGAATGATCGAAACGAACCGTAAGGAAATCTGGAGATATCTCGGATATAAAGGCCGGGAACCGGACGGGAGAGTGAAGGAGAGGATTGAACAATGCCTCGACCGGCTCGGCCGTGTGGTGACTCCCGGCTTTCTTTCTGATGAGTTTGATCTTGCCTTTCCCGGAGAAAACGAGATGACCTTTGCCGGGATCCGCGTCCGCAGCCGACATCTGTTCCGGAATCTGTGCGGCTGCCGGCGCATCGTGCTGTTTGCGGCGACCCTGGGGATCGGACCGGATCGCCTGATTGCCAGGGCAGGAGTGAATTCGCCCAGCGACATGGTGATTTATCAGGCGGCGGCTGCGGCGATGATCGAATCCTACTGTGACCGGAAGAATGAAGAAATACGCTGCATGGCAGAGGAAAAAGGGCTTTTCTGCAGGCCCAGGTTTTCTCCCGGATATGGGGATTTTGCGCTGGAGTATCAGAGGGAACTGCTGCAGGTGCTCGGCGCGGCAAAACGCATCGGGATAACGCTGACGGATTCTCTGCTGATGATGCCTTCCAAATCCGTGACGGCCCTCATCGGTCTGTCGGAACAGGACAAAGCGGATGGCAGTGTGAAATGTATGTCCTGTGAAAAAAAGGATTGTGTTTTTCGGAGTGAGTGACAGATGAAGAAAGCTTTTTTGGAACGTCTGGGGAAAGAATGGCTCTTCTGGGACGGCGGCTGCGGATCGCTGCTTCAGGAGCGCGGACTGCAGCCGGGGGAGCTTCCGGAACGATGGAACCTCTCGCATCCGGAGGCGATTCGCGAGGTGGCAGAGAATTATTACCGCGCCGGAGCGGATATTGTCAATACCAATACCTTCGGGGCAAACGCCCTGAAATATCCGGAGGATCTGGAAGAGATCATCCGGGCCGGCGTCCGGCTGACCAGGGAGGCAAGAACCCTTGCGGGCCGGGAGGATGCCTACGTTGCGCTGGACCTGGGACCGACGGGCAAGCTTCTGCAGCCCATGGGCGATCTTTCCTTTGACCGCGCCGTCGAGCTGTTCGGCGAGGCCGCCAGAATCGGGGCGCAGGAAGGTGCGGATCTGATCCTGATTGAAACCATGAGCGACACCTATGAGGCAAAGGCTGCCGTCCTCGGGGCAAAGGAAAACTGTGATCTGCCGGTCTGCGTGACGATGACCTACGACGGCAGCGGAAAGCTGCTGACCGGAGGCACGCTCCAGGCGACCACAGCCCTGCTGGAGGGTCTGGGGGTCGACGCCCTCGGGATGAACTGCGGGCTCGGACCGGCACAGATGCTGCCGATGGTACGGGAACTGGCGCAGATTGCCTCGGTTCCGCTGATTGTCAATCCGAATGCCGGACTGCCCAGAAGCGAAAAGGGCCGGACGGTATACGATGTACAGCCGGAGGAGTTTGCCCTCCGGATGCGGGACATCGCGCTGGCGGGCGCCCATGTGCTCGGCGGCTGCTGCGGCACGACGCCGGAGCATATCCGCCGGGAGATTGCGCTGTGCCGGGAACTGCCTTTTCAGACGCCGGAAACGAAACACCGGACGTTCGTCACTTCCTATGCGCAGGCTGTGGAGATTGCCCGGCGGCCGGTGCTGATCGGCGAACGGATCAATCCGACGGGGAAAAAGAAGTTTCAGCAGGCGCTGATAGAAGAGAACATGGATTATATCCTCGCACAGGCGATTGAGCAGGAGGAGAGCGGGGCACAGATCCTCGATGTCAATGTCGGACTTCCGGGAATCGACGAGGCGGGGATGATGCGGCGGACGGTCACGGCGCTGCAGGGGATTACGGCCCTGCCGCTGCAGATCGATACCTCGGACCGGAACGCATTGGAGGCGGGTCTTCGCTATTACAACGGAAAGCCGATGATCAATTCCGTAAATGCGAAGGAGGAAAACCTTGCGGAGGTTCTGCCGCTGGTGAAAAAATACGGCGGCGTTCTGGTGGGGCTGGCGCTGGACGAAAGCGGGATCCCGCAGACGGCGGAAGGCCGGCTCGCTGCGGCGGACAAAATCTATGCGGCAGCGGCAGAATATGGGATCCGCCGGGAAGATATTGTGATCGACGGCCTCGCGATGACCGTTTCCTCGGACAGCCGTTCCGCCCTGACAACACTGGAGACGCTGCGGAGGATCCGGGATGAGCGGGGCGGACATACGATCCTGGGCGTATCCAATATATCCTTCGGACTGCCGAGGAGAGATGTCATCAACAGCACGTTTTTCACGATGGCCATGCAGAACGGGCTTTCCTGTGCGATCATCAATCCGAACAATGAGCCCATGATGCGGGCGTATGCAGCATTCCTTGCGCTGAGCGATCAGGATCCCCAGTGCATGAACTATATCGAACAGAGCGGCCGGTGGAAACGTGAGAATCCTTCCGGGAAAAGCCAGGCCGGCCCTGTTTCCGACGGACCGGGCGGCGGGCCTGCCTCTGACGGGCAGGGAAAAGAGCCGGCACAGACGGCCGGCAGAGAGGACGCTCTGACGGGCCTCGGAGACTGGATCGAAAAAGGCATGAAGGAACGATCCGCCGCGACCGCCCGGGAAATTCTCGCCCGGGGAGACGAAAAACCGATGGATCTGGTGAACCGCCAGATCATTCCGGCTCTCGACCGGGTCGGAAAAGGGTTTGAAAAAGGCATTGTCTTCCTGCCGCAGCTTCTGATGAGCGCGGAGGCGGCACAGGCAGCCTTCGACGTCATCAAGGGGGAACTGGCTTCCGCCGGGGAGACCGCGTCCAGAGGAACCGTGATTCTGGCAACGGTCAAAAACGATATTCATGATATCGGGAAAAACATCGTGAAGGTGATGCTGGAGAATTACAGCTATCATGTCATTGACCTGGGGAAGGATGTGCCGCCGGAGACGGTGGTGGAGACGGCTCTGAGGGAAAATGTGAAGCTGGTCGGTCTGTCTGCGCTGATGACGACGACGGTCGCAAGCATGGAGGAGACGGTCCGGCTGCTGCATGAGAAAAAACCGGACACCAAGGTGGTTGTGGGCGGCGCCGTACTGACGCAGGAATACGCGGACAGAATCGGGGCGGATGCATATGCCAGAGATGCCATGGAGACGGTCCGGTATGCGGATCAGGTATTTTCTGAAACATCGTAAACTGCAGAAGCAGGTTCTGTTATCTTACTGAAATCCGCCTGGAAACGGACGGACTGCAACGGCGGGAAGAGCGCAGACACAGACGCCGGAAGGATCGGGAGTATCCGCCGGAAGGCCGGCTGCATCCGCCGAAAGGAGTTTATATGTATCGATTTGCGATTTACGGAAAGGGCGGCATCGGAAAGTCCACTGCCTGCACGGCCCTTTCCTGTGCATTTGCCCAGATGGGGATGAAAGTCATGCAGGTCGGCTGTGATCCGAAGGCGGATTCCACGCTGTATCTGCATCAGGGAGAACGGATTCCCACCATGCTGGACACGCTTCGCGCGAAGCGGGATCAGGCTTCTCTTTCGGACCTGATCTTCACCGGATACCACGGGATTGTCTGTGCGGAGGCCGGCGGTCCAACGCCGGGGCTGGGATGCGCGGGACGCGGGATTGCCGCCGCGTTCGAAGCGTTGGATTCCAGAGACGTATTTGACGTTGTAAAACCGGACGTTGTCCTTTACGATGTCCTGGGAGACGTGGTCTGCGGCGGTTTTGCCATGCCGATCCGGGAGGGATATGCGGACCAGGTGTATATCGTGACCTCCGGAGAGAACATGTCGATCTATGCCGCGGCGAACATCGCCATGGCTGTGGAAAATTTCCGGAAGCGCGGCTATGCCTGTCTGGGAGGACTGATCCTGAACCGGAGAAATGTGCCGGACGAGTATGAGAAAGTGGAGACACTGGCCGGGGACCTGCATACACAGATCATGGCAGACCTCCCCAGAGACAATCATATTTCAGACGCACAGGATCAGAATAAAGGCGTCATGGAAATGTATCCGGACTGTGCGTATGCCATGGAAATCCGTGCGCTTGCAGGCCGGATGCTGGAACATGCCGTATCGTGAATTGGCGCGGAGAACATGCTGTATCGTGAATTGGCACGGAAGGAACAGCCGGGAGGACAGTTATGCAGGAATTTCAGTATCTTTCGGATCTTGAATATGAATACAATGCGGACCTGGGGCTGTCCTATGCTTCGCCGGTGCGCGGTGTCTGGAATATCGTACATATCGGCACACTGGTGCCGGAGGGCCATCAGATTTTTGTCTGTCCGACCAGCTGCCTTCGGGGCGTCGTGCTGACAACCGCGGAGATGGGCGCCATGGACCGTCTGTCGACGATCACGGTGGGAGAGGACAATATTCTCGAGGGAGATATGGAGGAGGCGCTGCAGCGCGGGACCGAGCGGATTATCGCCGAGCTTCCGGTCCGGCCGAGAGCCATGCTGATATTCACCAGCTGTGTCCATCATTTTCTCGCGGTCAATTATCAGCGGGTCTACCGTGTGCTCCGGGAAAAGTATCCGGATATCGACTTCATTGACTGTTATATGGATCCGATCATGCGCAGAACGGCGCCCGCAGTGCCTTCCCTGTGGCGGCAGATTCACCGCCTTCTGAAACCGGCGGAGAAAAACCCGCGCCAGGTGAGCCTGGTCGGAAACTGCTTTCCCTACGGGCCCTACTGTGACCTGACGCAGATGCTGGAGACGGCCGGCGTGCGGGTGATGGACCTGAATACCTGTAAGACCTACGATGAATTTCTGGAGATGTCCGCTTCCGGCACGATCTTCACATTCCATAAAACAGCGGTCGCCGCTGCAAAGGATATGCAGGTCCGGCTCGGACAGAAATGGATTGCCATGCGGCCGGGATATAATTATGAGGCGATCCGCGAAGATCTGGAAACGGCGGCAGCAAGTGCCGGGATCGCTCCGCCCTCGCCGGAGGAGTTCGCCCGGCAGAAGGAACAGACGGAGCAGGAGATTGCCCGGACGAGAGAACAGATCGGCAGTACGCCGGTTTCCATTGACTACACGGCGGTGGACAATCCGCTGGAGCTGGCGCTTTTCCTGACAGAGCACGGGTTTACGGTGGAGACGGTTTTTGTGGATGTATTCACGGAATCCCGGGAGATCTTCGAGGCGCTCCGGGACCGGCTGCCGGGACTGAAGATCTATCAGTCGCTGGGGTGGAACATCCGCCGGATGGAGCGGGGCCATGAGGGGAAAATCCTCTGCATCGGACAGAAAAGCGCCTACTTTCATGATTCGGACTATTTTGTCAATATCGTGGAGAATGATGGGATGTACGGACACCGCGGCATCCGCCGCCTGATGCAGCTGATGCGCGAGGCGGATCTTGAAAAGAAACCGATGCGGGAGCTGGTACAGATCAAAGGATGGGGGTGTTCCTG
>CACXHD010000177.1 GCA_902767335.1 uncultured Lachnospiraceae bacterium | reverse complement strand
GACCGAAGGAGACCGGAACTACATTTGCGCCGAGCATCTTCATACGGGTTACATTCGGGGCCTGTTTGGCGATGTCGACCTCTCCCATGTATATATCACATTCCAGGCCGAAGTATGCGGCAGCAGTCGCAAGAGCGACACCGTGCTGTCCGGCGCCGGTCTCGGCGATCAGCTTTTTCTTCCCCATATATTTTGCCAGAAGGCCTTCACCCATACAGTGATTCAGCTTATGGGCACCGGTATGGTTCAGATCCTCCCGTTTCAGGTAGATCTGAGTTCTGCCGAGAAGATTGGAGAGATTCTGACAATGATAGAGCGGCGTAGGCCTGCCCTGAAAATCCCTTCGGATGCGGCGCAGCTCCGAGATAAACTGGGCAGACTGTGCAATCGTATTGTATGCTTCGGCATATTCGTTGAATGCCTTAATCAGTTCCGGGTCATCCAGATAATTCCCGCCGTATTTGCCGAAATAACCGTCTTCCGACGGATATTCTTTCAGATAATTGTCAAAATCCCTGTATTTGTTCATGTCACGATGTCCTTTCTGAAAATAAGTCTGTCTTTCGCACTCGTGAAATTATACCATAACCGGTTCTGATACGCCACTTGCGTTTTATTGTTTTGCGAAAAACCTGGCCGAGATGATCAAAGCAATTTTTTTACAAGTTCGGGCAAATTTCGCTAATGACCCGGAGCCGCTGAATATTTATACTATAGTCAGATACAGAAAACTTCAGAAGGAAGCAGTTTTGCACCAGAAAATCAAAGGAGGAAGGGAGTCATGGCGGTTAAATTGGAGAGTGTCAGCGCCGAGGCGTTTGCGCCTTTTGGCAGTGTCATCGAATTTCCGAAGGATTTTGAAGACATCTTCTATATCGTGGAGACGGATCCGCAAAATCCGTGGCGGGTGGCAGTATTTCGATATAGAAACAAGGAAATCCAGACGATTGAATGCCATCCGACTTCGAAGGAAACCTTTGAACCGCTGGAGGGTGTGACGGTACTGCTCGTTGCGGAGCATGACACACCGGACGATTTCCGCGCGTTTATCCTGGACAAGCCGATCTGCCTGAAGAAAGGCGTCTGGCATCAGACACTTTCGCTGACGGATGAGGCGGTGGTAAAGATCACGGAAAACCTCGAGGTGGAGTCTGTATTCCATGAACTGGCGAACCCGGTTTCCGTCTACCTGATGTAGTGTAACCGGATGACGAGTGCCCGGATGCAGAGCAGTACAAAGTAGAGAAAAACAAAGCAGAACAGATCAAAATATAACAGAGCAGATCAAAACAAAGCAGAACAGATCAAAACATAACAGAGCAGATGGGAGGAGAGAGCGTATGCAGGAAGTTCGGATTTGGGAGGAGACTGTGCAGATCCCGACTTATGAAGTAGGGGCACCGGACAAAAATCCTATGTTTCTGGAAAAACGCGTGTATCAGGGCAGCTGCGGAAAGGTGTATCCGTACCCGACGACGGAGACCATCAGCCGCGAAAAGAAAGACAAGGCGTACCAGGCTGTCTGGCTGGAAAATGAATATATCCGCGTGATGGTGCTGCCGGAGCTGGGCGGCCGGATCCAGAGAGCCTATGACAAGACGAATGATTATGACTTCGTATATTACAACCATGTGATCAAGCCGGCGCTGGTCGGTCTGGCCGGACCGTGGATTTCCGGCGGGATTGAATTCAACTGGCCCCAGCATCATCGTCCCACAACCTTTATGCCGGTGGACCATCAGATCCGGGAGAATGCCGACGGAAGCAAGACCCTGCTGTGCCATGATGTGGACCAGATGTACGGGACGAAGGGAATCATCGGATTCACGCTTTATCCGGACCGCGCTTATATCGAGATCCGCGGACAGCTGTACAACCGGACGTCACTGCCCCAGACCTTCCTGTGGTGGGCGAACCCGGCGGTTTCCGTCAATGATTATACCCAGTCGGTCTTTCCGCCGGATGTTCACAATGTGATGGACCACGGAAAGCGCGATGTTTCGAGATTTCCGATCGCGACCGGCGTTTACTATAAGCACGATTACAGCGAAGGCGTAGATATTTCCCGCTATAAGAATATTCCGGTCCCCACTTCCTACATGGCGGAGAAATCCGATTATGATTTCGTGGGCGGATATGATTATGCAAAGGAAGCCGGGATCCTGCATGTTGCGGATCACCATATCTCCCCGGGCAAAAAGCAGTGGACCTGGGGCTGCGGTGACTTCGGAAAGGCCTGGGACCGGAACCTGACGGATGAGGACGGCCCGTACATTGAGCTGATGACCGGCGTCTATACTGACAATCAGCCGGATTTCACCTGGCTGAAACCCTTTGAGGAGAAGACCTTCCGGCAGTATTTCATGCCCTATAAGAAGGTCGGATATGTGAAGAACGCAACCACCGATGCCATGGTGAATCTGGAACTCAAGGAAGACGGCGTCCATATCCTGGCATATACGACTTCCCCGAGAGAACATGTGAGCGTGGTTCTTACCTGCCGTGGAGAACAGATTCTGGTACAGAAGACGGCGATCTCCCCGGTAAAGGTGTTTGAGACCACCGTGGATCTTCATCCGGAAAAGGAATCGGATCTGAAACTGCAGGTGATCGATCTGGACAGCGGAAAGATCCTTGTCGAATATCAGCCGAAGGATCAGGGAATCCCGGAGATGGCACAGCCTGCGCAGGCTGCGAAGGACCCGCAGGAGATCATGACCAATGAAGAGCTTTTCCTGACCGGTCTTCATATCGAGCAGTACCGCCACGCAACGTATCTTCCGGATCCTTATTATCTGGAAGGACTGAAACGGGATCCCGGAGACATCCGGATCAACAATGCCTACGGCAGCCTGCTGCTGCGCAGAGGCTGCTTTGCAGAGTCGGAGAAATACTTCCGGAAGGCGATCGAGCGGCTGACCTGGAAGAACCCGAATCCATATGACAGCGAGGCCTATTACAATCTGGGGCTGTCCCTGTTCTATCAGGCATCCTACGATAAAGCGTTTGACGCATTTTATAAAGCCACCTGGACCAACGAACAGCAGGAGATGTCCTTCTATTATCTGGCGGCCATTGCTGCCCGCAGGGAAGAGTACGCGGCGGCACTGGAGCTGGTGGAGAAGGCACTGGTGAAAAATGCTCATAATATCAAAGCAAGGGGACTGAAAGCGGCCATTCTGCGAAAACTCGGAAAGAAGGAGGAAGCAGCGGCCTGGATCGAAGAAAACCTGTCTGTGGATCCCTTCGATTTTGTCTCCGGATTTGAGAAGGTGCTTCTGTCCGGGAAAGCGGAGGAAAAGGCTGCATTGATTTCTCTGATGCGGGATTTCCACGAGAATTTCCTGATGATCGCGAGAGATTATGCCGAGGGCGGTTTTTATGAGGAAGCGGTCGCTGTTCTGGACTGCTGCAGTGCGGACAAACCGATGCTTCACTATTATAAAGGCTTCTACAATCTGCAGCTGGCCGGGAGAGCGGGAGAAGAGGCGGATCCGTATTACGCCGCAGCATCCGCGGAATTTGAACTGGGTGAAAAGGCGGATCCCGCATACTGCTTCCCCAACAAACTGGAAGATATTGCCGCACTGAAGGCAGCGATCGACGATATGGACAGCAGCGCGCATGCGGAATACTATCTGGGATGCCTGTACTATGACAAGCTGCAGTTTGATAAAGCCGTCCGTTGCTGGGAGGCTTCCCTGTCGGTGGACAACAGCAATCCGACGCTGCTGCGCAACCTTTCCATCGCCTATTACAATAAGTGCGGCGATCCGGACAAGGCGCTGGAGTGCATGGAAGCGGCGTTTGCGCTGAACACCGGGGACGCCCGCGTATTCCTGGAGCTGGATCAGCTTTACAAAAAACTGAACCGCAGCGTCGAAGAGCGTCTGGAACGATTTGAAAAATATGCGGTGAACGGGAATCCTTCGCTGGTTTCCCTGCGCGATGACCTGATGATTGAATATGTGACGCTGCTCAACACCGCCGGACGGCATCAGGAATGCTATGACACGATTATGAGCCATACTTTCCGGCCCTGGGAGGGCGCCGAAGGAAAGGTGTCCGGACAGTATAAAGCGGCGCTGACGGAGATGGCAAAGCAGGCGATCCGGGAGAACGATATGGACAGGGCGAAACAGCTGCTGGATAAGGCGCTGGAATATCCGGAAAACCTTGGCGAGGGCAGACTGGAAGGCACCAAGGACAACCATATCTGGTACCTGATGGGCGTTGTGAAGGAAGCGCTCGAAGAAGGGGATGCACAGGCATGCTTTGCGAAGGCAACCCTCGGCTCGGATGAGCCGGCCGGGATGATGTATTACTACGATCAGCCGGCGGACATGATCCTGTACAAAGGTATGGCTTATGAGAAGCTGGGCGAACACCGGAATGCCTGCGCCTGCTTCAACAAGCTGATCGACTACGGCGAGAAGCACGTGCGTGATCAGGTGCGAATCGATTACTTTGCGGTTTCTCTGCCGGACTTCCTGATTTTTGAGGATGACCTGACCAGAAGGAATGAAGCGCACTGCTATTATCTGATGGGCCTTGGGAATCTTGGCCTCGGGCGCAAAGATCAGGCAGCGGCTTATCTGGCGAATGTGCTGGAACGGGATCCCGCACACCAGAATGCTGTGTTCTATTCCAGGATGTGTGAATGATCTGCTTTTGCTAATTAATGACCACAATTTTTTTATATGAAAGCGCAATTTTGTGCATTGTCACTAAGCCGCTTTCGCTGTATACTAGGATGCAGGGAAAAGAGTAACAAAACTGTATTGGAGGAAAATGCATGAGCAGTGTACTTGAGTTTAAAGGTATATCGAAGTATTTTCCCGGCGTAAAAGCACTGGATGATATCAATTTTAAGGCATATGGCGGAGAGGTGCTCGCCTTTCTCGGTGAAAACGGCGCCGGAAAATCGACGCTGCTGAAGGTCCTGAACGGCGACTATCAGCCGACCAAGGGTGAGTACTGGCTGGACGGAACACAGAAGCATTTCTCTTCGCCCCATGAAGCGATCGAAGAAGGCATCAGCATTATCTATCAGGAAAGACAGATCTTACTGGAGCTTTCCGTGGCGGAGAATATTTATCTCGGACGCATGCCTTCCAGCAGATTCGGTGTCATCGATACGCGCAAGGCGAATCAGATGGCTGCGGAGATTATCCGGGATTTCGGTCTCCCGATCCAGCCGACCACAAAGGTAAAAGATCTGTCGATCGCATATCAGCAGATGGTCGAGATCATGAAGGCCTACAGCAGGGAAAACCTGAAGGTGATCTGCTTTGACGAACCGACTGCATCCCTGTCCGATGCGGAGATTGAAAGCCTGTTCGAAATTATCCGTAAACTGAAAAGCCAGGGAAAGATCATTATCTATGTATCCCACCGTATGGCGGAGATTCAGGAGATTGCCGATAAAGTAGCGATTTTCAAGGACGGACGGTACGTGGATACCGTGAAGGTCGGGGAAGTATCCGAGGCGGACATGATCAAGATGATGGTCGGCCGGGATCTTGGAGATATTTTCGCGGACCTGGACCGCAATGACAAGATCGGAGAGGTTCTGCTCGAGGTCAAAAATGTCTCCTCCGATTATGTGAAGGAGAACTCCTTCGTCCTTCACAAGGGTGAAGTTCTCGGTTTCTCCGGACTGGTCGGTGCAGGCCGCACCGAACTGATGCGGGCAATCATCGGGGCGGATGCCATGCGAAGCGGCGAGGTGGTTCTCGAGGGAAAAAGCATTGTCAACCATTCCCCGAAGGAAGCCATGGACAACGGGATCGTGCTGGTTCCGGAGGACCGGAAACTGCAGGGCATCCTGAGCAATCTGAGCGTTGCCGGCAACATCAACATCGCGCTGATGGATAAGAATTCCAATTCGCTGGGCGTGATCTCTTCGAAAAAGGAAGAGGAGGCGGCAGACCGCGGGATCCGGGATTTCAAAATCAAGACGCCTTCTCCGGAAAAGAAGATTGTGGAGCTTTCGGGCGGCAACCAGCAGAAATGCATTGTTGCCAGAGGAATTGCCACAAATCCGAAGGTCCTGATCCTCGACGAGCCCACCAAGGGCATCGATGTCGGTGCAAAATCGGAATTCTACAACATGATCTGTCAGTTCGCGAAACAGGGCCTGGGCGTGATCCTGATCTCTTCGGAGATGCCGGAGGTCATTGGACTTTCCGACCGGATCCTGGTCATGCGGGCACTGCGCATCGTCGGTGAAGTGATGCGGGAGGATGCGACGGAAGACAGGCTGCTGAGTCTTGGAATGATGGGGGAAGAATGAGTATGGAAAACAAGAAAGAAAAGAATGGCTTTCTGAGAATAATTGGCGGAGACAAAGCCATTTTGTGTGTTGCCATCATCATCGTATTTACACTGTTTACGATCCTGAATAAAAACTATCTGACCTGGACCAATATGGTCAATCTGCTCATCGCAGCTTCTCTGGTCGGTCTGGTAGCGGTAGGCCATACCTATCTGATCATTGCGGGACAGAACGATCTGTCACCGGGTTCGCTGGCAGCGTTCTGCGGCACATTGGCCGCCCTGCTGCTGTCCAAAGGACTGAACATTGTTCTCACGATCCTGATCGTGCTTCTTGCGGGCGTAGCGGCCGGACTGTTCAATGCATGGATGGTCAACAAGATCAAGCTGGAAGCATTCATCGCCACACTGGTAACCCAGAACGTGGTCCGCGGTTTTGCCTATATCAT
>CACXHD010000176.1 GCA_902767335.1 uncultured Lachnospiraceae bacterium | reverse complement strand
CGATGACAATGGCGCAGTGGTCGGCTTCCCGTATACCACCGAAGCCATCGGGCTTGCGTACAATGCGGATATTCTTGAAAAAGCAGGGGTTGATCCGGCAGGACTTACCTCTCCGGCAGCAATGAAGGAAGCTTTTGAGACGCTGGATGCTCAGAAAGAGGATCTCGGTCTGACCGCAGTCATCGGTTACTGCGCAGAAGCAACCAACCTGTACTGGTCTACCGGCAACCACATCTTCGGAGCTTATGAAGATGCAGGCCTTGCCCGCGACGACACGACGTACTTTGATCTGCTCAACGACGGCGGACAGCTGGACGAAGAGCGTTTCAAAGCCTTTGCAGAGATGATCGCTCTGTTCAACCAGTATTCAGATCCGGCGCTTCTTGTCTCCGGTACCTATGATCAGCAGATCCTGAACTTCGCATCCGGCAAATATGCGTTCGTAACCCAGGGCTCCTGGATCGGCGCAACCATGACGGCAGATGATGCGGATGCTTACGCTGAAGCCGGCAACTTCAAAGTTGGTATGGCTCCTTATGCATTCCTTGACGGGATTGACACGATCATGACCAATTCACCGTCCTGGTGGGCTGTTTTCAACAATGACAATGTCGACGAAGCAAAAGCATTCCTGCAGTGGTGCGCAGAAGACAAGGGTCAGCAGATCCTGGTTGAGAAAGCCGGCTTCATCAGCCCGTTCGTTTCCTGCAAGTATGTGGCTTCCGATCCGTTCGCACAGACAATCGCGGACTATACTGCAGCCGGAAAGACCTCTGCATGGCATTGGCTCAACAACAAAGAAGGTCTTGCACAGAACGCTCTGGGCGTTGTATTCCAGACTTTCGCAAGCGGCGGAATGGATACCGACGGCTTCGTTCAGGCGATGCAGCAGGTTTGCGCTCAGTACTATGCAGGCTGATGTCTGTTGAAAACAGACCTGGCTGAGACTGGCTGCTGAATGGCAGCACATAGCAAAAGGTTTAAGAGGCGGGCGGCGACGGGGGTCGCTGCCCGTTCTTTATGGTAACGCAACAGGAGGAGATAAAAATGGGGACAATTGCGAACGGAAATAAAGCTGGTTCGATTACCCTTCTTGCTGCCGGCATCGTCTTGATGGCCGCTGCCCTGGTACTGGATTTTTCGGGGAACAGCACAATGCCCAGAGGTGCCATGCTGGTGATTGGCATTATCTGTTTTTTCATTGGTTTATACCTGGTTCCGACCAGGAAACACCACAGGAAGATCGTTTATTTCATCTTTCTGTTCCCGCTGCTGTTCACGTTTGGCGTGACAGTGATTATTCCGCTGGTTCTTGGTATCGGTTATTCATTTACGGACTGGACCGGAATCCGGTTTACCCAGTTTGTGGGACTGTCCAACTATACGACGATGTTTAAGGATCCGGCATTTATCTGGTCGGTTCTGATTACGTTTATCTTTGTGGTTATGAACATGATTCTCGTGAATGTAATCGCTTTTCTGCTGGCACTTCTGTGCACATCCACAATCA
The DNA here is from genome assembly GCA_902767335.1 of uncultured Lachnospiraceae bacterium. Lineage (GTDB taxonomy): Bacteria > Bacillota > Clostridia > Lachnospirales > Lachnospiraceae > Merdiplasma. The sequence continues at coordinate 7,085 of CACXHD010000176.1, read as the reverse complement.
AGGGAATCGGATTTTTCAGAACCGCCTATTTCCTGCCGAACCTGATCGGCGGTATCGTTCTTGGTTATATCTGGCAGTTCGTTTTCAGTAATGTACTGATTTCGATTACGAAGAATTCCTGGCTGTCGGATACCAAAATGGCAATGATTGCGATCGTCATCGTATATATCTGGCAGTATGCCGGTTATATCATGCTGATTTATATCACCGGACTGACGCAGGTACCCGGGGATGTACTGGAAGCGGCATCCATTGACGGCGCAAACGGGGTACAGACGCTGTTCAACATCAAGATCCCCATGATTGCCTCGACAATCACGATCTGCACCTTCCTGACACTGACTTCCGCGTTCAAACAGTTCGATGTGAACATGGCCCTGACGAACGGTGCAGGCGCAGTTCCGAATTTCCTCGGAAACTTCCTGTCAAACGGTACGCAGATGCTTGCTCTGAATATCTATAATACAGCGATTGCAAAGAACAGCTATGCACTCGGCCAGGCAAAGGCCGTTCTGTTCTTCATTATTCTGGCCTGTGTATCTCTGATCCAGGTTCGGGTATCCAATAAGAAGGAGGTGGAGATGTAATGAGTAAAGAGACAAAGATAAAGAAAGTTCTGCTCAGTATTGTTGGCGTCCTGATCGCATTATATGTTCTGTTCCCGTTCTATCTTGTTGTGATGAACTCGTTTAAGGCACAGACCAGTATCGTAGCCAGCCCCGTGAGCCTGGCCGGCGCTTCCTTCCATCAGCTGGTGGAGAACCTTGGGAAAGTCGTCAACAATTCCAACTTTAATTTCTGGTATGCACTGGGAACTTCTGTCGTGATTACTGTTGTATCTCTGGTCCTGCTGGCTGTGTTCGGCGGCATGGCGGCCTGGGTCATCAGCCGCAACAACAAAAAGACGTGGGCGACGGTGATTTACATGGTCTTTATCGCATCGATGATCATCCCGTTCCAGGTGGTTATGCTTCCCCTGATTTCGACCTTCCGTGATGTAGGCAAATTTGTGGGCATCAGCATGCTGCAGTCCATTCCGGGAATCGTATTTGCTTACTGCGGTTTCGGCGGTGCGATGACGGTGTTTATTCTTACCGGCTTTATCAAGGGCATACCTTATGAACTGGAAGAAGCTGCGGGCATTGACGGCTGTTCTCCGGAGGGAACATTCTTCCGGATCATCTTCCCGCTGCTGAAACCGGTCATTACAACGGTTACGATCCTGAACGGCATGTGGATCTGGAACGATTACCTTCTGCCTTCGCTGATGCTTGGACAGAACGGTAAAGTAAAAACGCTGCCGGTGGCCGTTCAGGCGTTTGTCGGATCTTATGTCAAACAGTGGGATCTGATCCTGACGGCTGCACTTCTTGCAATTGTTCCCATGATCATCATCTTCATGTTCGGTCAGAAACAGATTATGAGCGGTATGGTTGAAGGTGCGGTGAAATAATACGATGAGAGAGTGTGGAATCCTGCTTCCGATCTTCTCCCTTCCCGGGAACTACGGGATCGGATGTTTCGGAGAGGAAGCATATCGTTTTGTGGATTTTCTGAAGGAAGCCGGACAGAAATACTGGCAGATCCTGCCGGTGGGGCCGACCGGATATGGGGATTCTCCGTATCAGGCTTTCTCCACCTTTGCCGGCAATCCGTATTTTATCAGCCTGGACGAACTGATCCGTCAGGGACTTCTCACGGCGGAGGAATGCCGGGAGGCGAAACTGGACAGTGTTCCCGCACCGGGGATCGGGTCCAAAATCGACTATGGCGCGCAGTATGAGCGCCGGCTGGACCTGCTGCGGAAAGCGTGCCGTCGAAGCACGCATGACCAGGAACAGGCGTTTCTGGATTTCTGCCGGGAGAATGCGTACTGGCTTCCCGACTATGCCCTGTTTATGGCGGTGAAAAATGCCCACGGCGGCGCCAGCATGCATACCTGGGAGGAAGATATCCGGACCCGGGAGGAAACGGCGATCCGGCGCTGGTCGGAGAAGGAAGCGGAGGAGATCCGTTTTTACCAGTATCTTCAGTTTGAATTTTCGAGACAGTGGAACCGGCTCCGCAGCTACGCACGGGAGCAGGGCATCCGGATCATCGGCGACATTCCGATCTATGTATCCGACGACAGTTCGGATTTCTGGGCGCATCCGGACCTGTTCCAGACGGACGAACGGGGACGGATCCGGAAGGTTGCCGGCGTGCCGCCCGACGGTTTTTCCGCCGACGGCCAGCTCTGGGGCAATCCGCTGTACGACTGGGAGGCGCATGCGGCGCAGGGATTTGACTGGTGGATCCGCAGAATCGGAAAATGCATCGAACTGTATGATGTGATCCGTCTGGATCATTTCCGCGGGTTCGACGAATGCTTTGCCGTGCCTGCCAAGGATACGACCGCGGCAAACGGGCATTGGGAAAACGGGCCGGGAATGCGGCTGTTTGAGGCGCTGAAGGAACGTTACCCGGATCTTTCGATGATCGCGGAAGACCTCGGATATGTAACGGACAGTGTCCGGCAGCTGGTCACAGATACCGGCTTCCCGAATATGAAGGTCCTGGAATTTGCCTTTGACTCCCGGGATTCGACGGGACGCTTCGAGTATCTGCCGTACAATTACGGGAAAAACTGTGTGGTCTATACCGGAACGCATGACAATGAGACGCTGGCCGGCTGGCTGGACAGCATTCTTCCGGAGGAAAAGGAGGAAGTCCGGGCCTACTTCGATGTGCGCTCGGAGGATCCCCTGGAATTTGTCGAAAAAATGATCCGGGGAGCCATGTCCTCCGTGGCGGATCTGTGCGTCATCCCTCTGCAGGACTATCTGGGGCTGGACAACCGGGCCAGGATCAACCATCCGTCCACGTTCGGAAGCAACTGGACCTGGAGGGCGGACAAGGAGCAGCTGAGCCCGGAACTCGCAGAACGCATCCGGTCTCTGACGATTTTGTACGGACGTATCTGATGCGGCCTGCGTTTTATCTGTACGGATGCATCTGACGCGGCTTGCTTTTTATAAGTTCAATTGCTATACTTGGGGCGGGTTTTACAAAACGGTAAAACCCGCCCCATTTAATCTATGTATGCAGGGTCAGTGGCGATGAAAAAAAAGAAATCAACAAAACCGGCAGTACAGACGGCGGAAAGTGCAGTCAAAAGAGCTGCCGGAAGAGAACAGGATATCATTGTCGGAGAGAAGGTATCCTACGATTATATAACGTACGATGACGACGGCAATGAGGAATCCCGCTACCGCGCGGTGGACGGCGTCGATCTGGAGATCGAAGAGGGCGATTTTATTGCGATACTGGGACATAACGGTTCCGGCAAATCGACCCTTGCAAAGCAGATCAACGCGCTGCTGCTGCCATCGGAGGGCATGCTGATTGTGGACGGCATGGATACCAGATCGGAAGATCAGGTGTGGAAGATCCGGCAGAGCGCAGGCATGGTTTTTCAGAATCCGGACAATCAGATCATCGGTACGGTGGTGGATGAAGACGTTGCCTTCGGACCGGAAAATCTGGGTGTGGAAAAGGAAGAAATCTGGAAACGGGTGGAAAAGTCCCTGCGTTCGGTCGGCATGTGGGAATACCGCAGCCATTCGCCCAACCGCCTGTCGGGGGGACAGAAACAGAGAGTCGCTATTGCCGGGGTGGTGGCCATGCAGCCGAAATGCATTGTCCTGGATGAGCCCACGGCCATGCTGGATCCCGTCGGACGAAGCGAGGTGCTGGAGACGGTGCTGGAGCTGAACCGGACGCAGAAGGTCACGATCCTCCTGATCACGCATTATATGGAAGAAGTGATCCGGGCGGATCATGTCATTGTGATGGACGAAGGAAAGGTTGTCATGCAGGGGACGCCCCGGGAGATCTTTTCCCGGGTGGAGGAACTGCGCCGCCTGCGCCTGGATGTGCCGCAGGTCACGGAGCTGGCCTATGAACTTCGGAAAGAAGGGCTGGATATCCGGCCGGGGATCCTGACGATCGAAGAACTGACGATGGAACTGCGGCGAATCCGCGCCGCGGCCCGGGGGACGGCGGCAAATGAGCCTGCATTAAGGAAACGCTGATCGTATCAGGATGTTTTGAAAAATATAGAACAGGAGGGCATGTATGCCGATCCGAATTGAGCATCTGCATTATGTATACAGTGCGGGTACGGCCTATGAGCGGACCGCATTGAAGGATATATGTCTGGATATTGAGGATGGTACATTCCTGGCGCTCATCGGCCATACCGGATCCGGAAAGTCAACCCTGATCCAGCATCTGAACGGACTGATCCGGCCGACCGGCGGTACGATTTATTATAACGGCGAAGATATTTTTGCCGAGGGATATCCGCTGAAAAAACTCCGCAGCCAGGTAGGGCTGGTGTTTCAGTATCCGGAAAATCAGCTGTTTGAGACGGATGTGCTGACGGACGTCTGCTTCGGTCCGAAAAACCAGGGCCTCTCCCAGGAAGAGGCTCAGAAGGAAGCCAGATGGGCGCTGGAACAGGTCCGGCTGGCGCCGGATTTCTGGCGGAAATCTCCCTTTGAACTCTCCGGGGGACAGAAGCGCCGGGCGGCGATCGCCGGGATCCTGGCCATGCATCCTTCGGTGCTGGTGCTGGACGAACCGACCGCCGGACTGGATCCGCGGGGAAGGGACGAGATTCTGGATCTTGCCAGCGCGCTGCATAAAGAGCACAACATTACGGTCGTGCTGGTTTCCCACAGTATGGAGGATGTCGCGAACTATGCGTCCCGGATTGTCGTCATGGACCACGGCAGTGTCCTGATGGACGGGACGCCCTCCGAAGTATTCTCCCATGAAGAACTGCTGAAACAATCCGGACTGAGCGTACCGCAGGTTACCAGGATCATGCATGCCCTTGCGGAGGACGGATGGAACCTGAACGCAGACGCGACGACCATAGCAGAGGCAAAGAAGGAGATCCTGGCTGCTGTCAGGACAAATCGTAAAGAGAGATCACTATGCTGAGAGATATTACACTGGGACAGTACTATCCTGCGGATTCGGTGATTCACCGGCTGGATCCCAGGGTGAAGCTGTTTGGGACACTGGTTTATATTATTGTCCTGTTTGTTTTCGGAAAACCGGCGAATTATATTGCGGCTGCGGTTTTTCTCGGGTGCATGATCCGGCTTTCCAAGGTGCCGCTTCGCTTTATGGTGCGCGGACTTCGTTCGATTTTCTTCCTGGTGCTGTTTACGGCAGCCTTTAATCTGTTTCTCACACCGGGGACGGCCGTCGTTCAGTTCTGGAAACTGAAAATTACCCAGGAAGGAATCGATGTGACCGTACGGATGGCGGTCCGCCTGATTCTGCTGGTGATGGGCTCCTCCCTGATGACGCTGACAACGACACCCAATGATCTGACCGACGGTCTGGAGAAAAGCCTGCGCGGGCTGAAGCGGATTGGCGTTCCGGTCCATGAGATCGCGATGATGATGTCGATTGCACTGCGCTTTATTCCGATTCTGATGGAAGAGACCGATAAGATCATAAAAGCTCAGACTGCACGTGGCGCGGACTTTGAAACCGGCGGCCTGATCGCTAAAGCAAAGAGTCTGGTGCCGATCCTGGTGCCGCTGTTTATCTCGGCGTTCCGCAGAGCCAATGATCTGGCAATGGCTATGGAGGCGAGAGGCTATCACGGAGGCGAGAACCGGACGAAGATGCGTCCGCTGGAATACAAAAAAAGGGACGGAATTGCCTATCTGATCCTCGTGCTGTTTTTCGTACTGATGATTGTCATTTCCAGAATCTGAGGATGCAGAGACAGACTGCAAAGCAGCGGCGCAAAGCGGAAGCGCGAAGCGGAGGTGCAAAGCTGAAACGCGAAGCGGAGATGCAAAGCGGAAGTACAAAGCAGAGGTGCGAAGCGTAGATGCAGAACGTGAAACAGTCCGCAAACGCTTTTTGACGGACGAATCCTGTGATAAGAAGACTGCGGAGGAACCGTGTTCCGGACGGGAGGAAAAACTTGTGAGACGGATCATGCTGACCGTGGCATATGACGGAACTGCCTACTGCGGCTGGCAGGTACAGCCCAACGGAGATACCATTGAGGCAAATCTGAACCGGCATCTGTCGGAACTTCTCGGCGAACCGATCACGGTGATCGGGGCCAGCCGGACAGATTCCGGCGTACACGCGAAGGGAAACGTGGCCGTATTCGACACGAATGCCAGGATCGCCGCGGACAAAATCGCCCTTGCGATGAACACCCGGCTGCCGCACGACATCAAGGTACAAAGTTCAAGGGAAGTGCCGCCCGATTTTCATCCGCGGTACAGAGAAGTCGTCAAGACCTATGAATACCGGATCTGCAACCGACGGATCCCGGACCCCTGTGAACGCCTGTATGCGCTGTTTTATTACTGGCCTCTGGATGAGACAAAGATGCAGCAGGCAGCCGACTGCCTGGTGGGAACCCATGATTTTTCCAGCTTCTGCAGCCACAGACCGGAGGATAAAAACTGCGTCCGTACCATCTATGAGCTGAAAGTAACCCGGGAAGGGGACATCGTGAAAATCCGGATCACCGGAAGTGGCTTTCTGTACAACATGGTGCGGATTATCGCCGGGACACTCCTTCGGATCGGAACAGGAGCAGTACCGGCGGAGCAGATGAAACAGATTCTGGATGCAAAAGACCGGAAAGTCGCCTGCGAGACAGCGCGGCCAGAAGGGCTGACACTGATCGGCATCGAATATCCGGGGCTGGAGCTGTGAGTATTCGCGAGGCGAGTATTCGGCCGCCAAAAATGCAGGAAATTCCGGTTGACACAGCCAAACAGATATATTAGAATGTTTGGGTATGACCGAAAGGCCATATTTGTAATGCATATGTAAGCAGACTGAAAACCGGGTCTGGCGGAGTGGGATCCTTCAGGCCGGGTTTGAACCAAAGCCCCTGGCAGGCTGCCTGATCATATTCGCGGGGAGGACGGAAATAAGCCTCTGTAAGCTCCGCACCTGAGATCTTAAGCAAATGAAGGAGGAAGGAAATACCATGAAGACATTTATGGCAAGTCCGGCAACGATTGAGAGAAAATGGTATGTGATCGATG
>CACXHD010000175.1 GCA_902767335.1 uncultured Lachnospiraceae bacterium | reverse complement strand
CACAACTCCTGATACTTATATTTTAACGCATCCTCCGGATTAAGGTAAAAGGGAACCTTATACCTCCTGCGTTTCTTCTTCGATTGAGGCTGAAGCTGCGGCTGCAGCTGAGACTGCGGCTGTGACTGAGGCTGCGGCTGCAGCTGAGACTGTGCCTGAGACTGCGACTTCGTCTGCGCTTTCGCTTTCGCATCCGCAGCATCCTCTTCCGCCCGAATGCTTGTAATCTCCTCCGGATGGCTCTCCATAAACGCTGTTACAGCCTCAATAAACCGGTCCCCATACTTCTCATATTTCGCCTGGCCTACACCGGACACATTCAGGATCGACTGCCGGTCTGTCGGCGTCTGGATGCTCATGTCAATCAAGGTTTTATCACTGAAGATAATATAAGGCGGCAGCCCCTCCTCCCTGGCGATCTGAAGCCGAAGCTGTCTGAGATTCTCAAACAGTTCATACCCCGCCTTTGTAAGGGAATCCGTATGCTTTCTGCCCTGGCTTTTCTTCCGGCGCTCCGGTTCTCTGTCCTTAAATGTCCGGACCAGGACACGCGTTTCCGGATTTTTCAGCGGTTCGATATTCCCCAGGCGAATCACACTGTACTGCTCTGCTGTCTGATACAGATACCCATCCAGAAGAAGCTGACTGATCAGCAGCCTTAAATCTGCTTCGGACCGGCTCTTCAGCGCGCCATACGTCCGGTAATGAACGGTTCCAACCTCCTTCAGTCTTGCCCTGTCTGCGCCAAGGAGCGTACCGATCACAATGTTCAGACCATACCGCCCTCTTGTCTCCCAAACACAGTTGATGACGGCCTTTGCGTCCTCTGTCATGTCGATTTCCGTAAATTCTCTGTGACAGTTCCCGCAGTTGCCGCAGGGCACATCCCTCTTCTCACCAAAATATTCGAGAATGTAGTTGCGAAGGCATTCGGTCGTCCGGCAATACCCTTCCATCACATGGAGCCTTTTTGCATCCCGCTGCCGGATCAGCTCCATATCCTCATCGGAAATATCTGAAAAATCCTTATGGTCAAGCAGAACCTTGTTGATCATGATATCCTGCGCGGAGAAAAGCAGGATGCATTCCGACGGTTCCCCGTCACGTCCGGCACGTCCCGCCTCCTGATAATAGTTCTCCATGCTCTGCGGCATATTGTAATGGATGACAAATCGGACATTGGATTTGTCGATGCCCATGCCGAATGCGTTTGTCGCAACGATGACCGCGGCCCGGTCATAGATAAAATCATTCTGGCTGGTCTTTCTGTCCTCATTGTTCATTCCGGCATGATATCTCACCGCCAAAACGCCCGAGGCGGAAAGCAGCTCAAACAGGGCATCCACGTTTTTTCTGGTCGCACAGTATATGATACCGCTGTCATCCGGATGCTTCCGGATATAGTCCAGCACAAAATCGTCTTTTCGTTTGACCGTCTCTACATCGAAATACAGGTTCTCACGGTCAAATCCGGTCGCAACAATCTTCGGCTCCCGCAATTTGAGAACACATGCAATATCTGTCTTGACTTCCTCGGTTGCGGTTGCCGTGAAAGCGCTGACGACCGGTCTTTGAGAAAGCCGGTCGATAAACTCTACGATTTTCAGATAGCTTGGCCGGAAATCCTGTCCCCACTGGGAAATACAATGGGCCTCATCCACCGTTACCATCGAGATGTCTGCCTGATCGACAAAATCCGCAAACGCATAACTCTCGAGGCGCTCCGGCGCGACATACAGAATTTTATAGGTTCCCTTCAGGGCATTTGCATAAGCCTTTGCGATCTGTGTCTCCGTCAAAGAAGAATTTATATAACCTGCATGGATCCCCGCTTCATTTAATGCCTTCACCTGATCCTGCATCAGGGAAATGAGCGGCGAAATGACAATCGTTATCCCGGGAAACAGCAGCGCCGGCACCTGATAGCAGATCGATTTTCCGGATCCCGTCGGCATAACTGCAAGGACATCTTTTCCGTCCAGGATCGCTTCAATGATTTCTTCCTGCCCCGGTTTAAAGGAATCATATCCAAAATACTGTTTTAAAATATCTCGTGCGTGCATACTCACCTTCCTATTATGTCAAGCCCAAAATTCAAGTTTTATGCGGGTTTGACTGACCGCTATACCTCTTGATAACAGAGCCAGATGGGT
>CACXHD010000174.1 GCA_902767335.1 uncultured Lachnospiraceae bacterium | reverse complement strand
GTGCATGGAAGCCATGCCCATTAGAGGCAGACGGTAGTTCATGTAGGAGGACATGCCCTTCTTCATCTCGCCGCCGTACCAGGTGTTGATGATAACCTGTTCACGGGAAGTGATGTTGAACGCAACGCAGGTCTCGGAATTCAGGCCGAGTTCCTTATAATTGTCAACCTTCGCCTTGGAAGCGTTGTAAACGACGAAATCCGGCTCAAAGGAAGCAAGCTCTTCTTCTGTCGGCTGGATGAACATGTTTTTAATGAAATGCGCCTGCCATGCAACTTCCATAATGAAGCGGACAGCCATACGGGTATCCTTGTTCGCGCCGCAGAATGCATCCACGACAAAGAGTCTCTTGTCGCACAGTTCCTTCTTGGCGATATCCTTGACAGCGGCCCAGACATCTTCTGTCATGACATGGTTGTCATTCTTGTATTCATCCGTGGTCCACCAGACGGTATCCTTGGAATTCTCATCCATGACAATATATTTGTCTTTCGGAGAACGTCCGGTATAGATCCCGGTCATTACGTTAACAGCACCCAGCTCACTGACCTGACCAACTTCAAATCCTTCCAGTCCCGGTTTGGTCTCTTCTTCAAAAAGAACCTCGTAGGACGGATTGTGGACGATTTCCGTTGTCCCAGTGATGCCATATTTGGTTAAATCGATCGCTGCCATCTTATAATCCCTCTTTTCTTAAAAACTATTGTTATCTTTGTAGCATGATTGATCGCTGTGATTATCGCACGTTTCCCTGATTCTGTCAACGATTCCGTGGCTTTTTGGCGGATTCCACATACTTGCAACAAAGAAACGGGAATGATATGATGATGCCTGACAAACAAAAGCATCCCCGGATGCTTCAGATCGGAGGACCAGCCATGGCATTTGACGGCGTAACCGTAGCAGCACTTACCAGAGAACTGTCGGATCATCTTACCGGCGCCCGTATCAGCAAAATCATCCAGCCGGAGAACGATGCGCTTCTGCTGACCTGCAAGGCCTTTGACGGCCAGTATCGTCTGCTTTTATCTGCAAGCGCCTCTCTTCCGCTTGCGTATCTGTCGGACAAAAATCAGACGGCACCGCTGAATGCCCCCAACTTCTGTATGCTGCTGCGCAAGCATATCGGCGGCGGCCGGATCCGTTCCATCACCCAGCCTGGTCTGGAGCGCATCATCCGGTTTGAAATCGAGCATCTGGACGAGATGGGCGATCTGTGCCGGAAAACGCTGGTCCTGGAGCTGATGGGCAAACACAGCAACCTGATCTTCTGCGATGAAAACGACCGGATCATCGACAGCATCAAGCATATCTCCTCCATGACTTCCACCGTCCGTGAGGTCTTGCCGGGAAGGGATTATTTCATCCCGGATACGCAGTCGAAGCTGGATCCGCTCCATACGAATGCAGAGGAATTCTGTGAAAAGGTCTTCTCAAAGCCGGTTTCCACAGCGAAAGCGCTTTACACGACCTATACCGGCATCAGCCCGGTTCTGGCGGAGGAGGTCTGCTTCCGTGCCGGTGTTGACGGAGAACGGAGCGCGCTGGCGGTGGAGGATCTCCAGAAAATCCATCTGCACAATATCTTTTCCATGATGATGGAAGATGTCCGGCAGGGGCATTTCGCGCCCTGTATCATCACTGACGCAAACAAGGACCCGGTGGAGTTTGCGGCTGTTTCGCTCACAATGTATCAGGATCTTCCTGTAAATGAATATGATTCCATTTCCCGTGTTCTGCAGGACTATTATGAGATGCGGGACAAGGTCACCCGGATTCGCCAGAAGTCCGCCGACCTCCGGCATATTACGGCCACCGCCGCCGAGCGGACGGCCCGGAAGCTCCAGCTCCAGGAAAAACAGATGGCGGATACCGGAAAAAAAGACAAGTATGCGCTTTACGGAGAACTGCTGCATACATATGGATATGAAGCGGAGCCCGGCGCGGACAAACTCCATGTGGTCAATTATTACACCGGAAAAGAAATGGACATTCCCCTGGATCCGACCCTTTCCGCCGCGGAGAACGCAAAGCGCTATTACGACCGATATTCGAAGCTCAAACGTACCGGTGAAGCGCTGACGGAGCAGCTCGCCCAGACAAAGGCGGATCTCGCCCAGCTGGAAAGCATCCAGACCTTCCTGGATATGGCGCTTTCCGAGGAAGATCTCATCCAGGTGCGTGAGGAGCTGGCGGACGCCGGATATATCCGGCGGAAAGGTCCGGTGAAAAAACAGAGAATCACATCCCGGCCCTATCACTACCGCAGCCGGGACGGATATGATATTTATGTCGGGAAAAACAATTTTCAGAATGATGAACTCACCTTTAAATTCGCATCCGGCTCAGACTGGTGGTTCCATGCGAAAGGCATGCCCGGCTCCCATGTCATCCTGAAATCGGACGGAGGCGAGCTTCCGGACGGCGCTTTCGAGGATGCCGCAAGACTTGCCGCCTATTACAGCGCCGGGCGGAAAAACGGACGGGTGGAAATCGACTATGTCCGGAAAAAAGAAGTCAAAAAGCCCAACGGAGCCAAACCCGGGTTCGTCGTCTACTATACGAATTATTCCATGATGATCGACACGGATATCTCCGGAGTGACACTGGTATAAGAGAACCCCGGATCAGAGAAGCATCGCAGTCTCTGATCCGGGGTCCTTGTCATTTCACAACAATATTGATAATCTTCTTCGGAACGTAGATCTCCTTGACGATCGTTCCCTTCAGCCGGTCTCCCAGAGCTGCCTTGCCGGCAGCGATGGCTTCCTCGCGGCTGCTCTCAGCCGGAATGGAAACAACCAGTCTTGTCTTTCCGTTGACCTGAACCGGAAGTTCAATCTCATCCGCCTTCATCAGTTCCGGATCCGCCTGCGGCCACTCATGAT
>CACXHD010000173.1 GCA_902767335.1 uncultured Lachnospiraceae bacterium | reverse complement strand
GGTCAATCAGGCGTTCATAGCTCCGGTCGATCTCCTCTTTTTCGCTTCGAAGCATCAGGAAGCTCCGGTCACTGTATTCGATCCCCGCATCCCGGAGCGCTCTGCGGTAACCGTGAAACCGCTCCCGGTCCACTCCCACTATATTGTCCGACAGAAACGCAATCCTGCGGTGTCCGCATTGAATCAGATAATTGACCGCATCGTAACCGCCCTGTTCATCGGTCAGTCCGATATTGACAAAGTCAATGTTCTCCTCCTGGCTGTAGGTGTCAATACAGACAATCGGTTTGTGCACTTTCCTGCTGACCCGGATCCCGTCGTCATCCAGCATCCAGAACAGCAGAAGGCCGTCCACATTCCAGGTGGAAACCTGACTGATGATCTCCGCAATATCATCGGACATATAGATCATCATAAAAAAACCCGCGCTGCGGACGACCCGCTCAATCCCTGCAATCATCTCCGAAACGAAGGGATCGTTGAGCAGTTCGACAAAGCGGTCTTCCTTCGTCTTGAGAACCAGTCCGATGATCTTCGACTGGTTCTGCGCCAGGTTGCGTGCATTGATATTCGGAACATATTCGACCTGCTCCAGAAAATCCTGGACCTTGCGGATCGTTTCCTGAGAAACCTCTTTTGTCTTTCCGTGAATTACATTCGATACCGTCGTCGTACTGAGCCCCAGCTGACCAGCTATCTCCTTAATTGTAATCATTGCCGCCCTCCAAATGGCCGTATTCTTCTGATGAATATTTTAGCACTGTATGAAAGGTCTGTCATGAAGAAAAGTCAATATACCGTAATTTTTTGTCAAATTCTGTGCTGATATTTTTACGGAAGGACATTATAATGATGCCAGAACCTGCGGTAAAAAGGGACTGCCCAAAGAAACAAGAAACGCAAGAAGCAGCCCCGGCACGATTGATCCGGAAAGGAAAGTATTATGAACAATGAACGCAGATGCTGGTGGAAAGAGGCCGTTATTTATCAGATTTATCCCCGCAGTTTTCAGGACAGCAACGGAGACGGCATCGGAGACCTCCCGGGAATCACTTCCAGGCTGCCGTACCTGAAGGAGCTCGGCATTGATGTGATCTGGCTGTCGCCGGTCTATCGCTCTCCCAATGATGACAATGGATATGATATTTCGGATTACCGTGATATCATGACGGATTTCGGAACCATGGCCGATTTCGACGAGATGCTGGAGACAGCGCACCGGATGGGCATCCGGATTGTCATGGATCTCGTTGTGAACCACACCTCCGACGAGCACGCCTGGTTTGTGGAAAGCCGCAGATCGAAAGACAATCCTTACCGGGACTATTATATCTGGAAAGATCCCCGGGACGGACGGGAGCCGAACAACTGGGAATCCGCCTTCAGCGGCAGCGCATGGCAGTTTGATGAACAGACCGGAATGTACTATCTGCACTGCTTTTCCAGGAAGCAGCCGGACCTGAACTGGGAAAACCCAAAGGTCCGGGATGAAGTTTTTGACATGATGACCTGGTGGTGCGAAAAAGGAATTGACGGTTTCCGCATGGATGTGATCAGCATGATCTCCAAGGATCCCCGCTTCCCGGACGGGCCGGACAAGGACGGGATCTACGGCGACATGAGTCCCTATGTATGCAACGGTCCCAGAGTGCATGAATATCTCCGGGAGATGAACCGGAGAGTCCTCTCCCGCTACGATCTGCTCACCGTCGGAGAAGCCGCCGGGGTTACCATTGAGGAAGCTCAGAAGTATGCAAATCTGGATGGCTCTGAGCTGGGTATGGTCTTTCAGTTCGAACATATGGACACGCTTCAGGCACAGGATTCCGTTGTCGGAAAATGGACCACACGCAAGCCTTCCATGAGCAGTGTACGGGCCGTTCTGAACAAATGGCAGATCCAGCTGGAGGGCAAGGCCTGGAACAGTCTGTACTGGGACAATCACGATCAGCCCCGCGCTGTTTCCAGATTCGGTAACGATAGCGATTCCTTCCGCGTGATTTCCGCCAAAATGCTGGCAACCTGTCTGCATATGATGAAGGGTACGCCTTACATTTACCAGGGTGAGGAGCTCGGAATGACCAATACGGTTTTCTCCTCGATCGATGAATGCCGCGATATTGAAGAGCTCAACGCTTACCGGCAGTACGTCGAAGAACATTCGCTGGTTTCCGCGGATGTGATGCTGCGCTGTATCAACACTGTGGGACGCGACAATGCCCGTACGCCGATGCAGTGGGATGATTCCGCAAACGCCGGTTTTACCACAGGCCGGCCCTGGATCAAAGTCAATCCGAATTACCGGACGGTCAATGCAAAAGCGGCTCTGGAAGATCCGGATTCAGTTTTCCGGTATTATCAGAAGCTGATTCGTCTCCGCCATGAACTGCCGGTCATCGTATATGGGATGTTCCGTCCGCTGATGGAAGACAGCGAAAGCATCTATGCATATGAACGGCTGCTGGAGACACAGCGGCTTGTTGTTGCCTGCAACTGGACGGATACTCTGCAGCCCTGCAGTCTCTTTGAACGCAGCGGCGGCAGGGAACTGATCTCCAATTATGAAACGCATCAGAAGGGCATGCTCGCTCCATATGAAGCCAGAGCCGTGCTGTACGAATGAGCGAAACCACGCTCGCCAGATAAAGGAGAACGATGAAAGATAAACCCGTTCATCTTCAGGAAACACGACAGCAGGGAACATTGACCTTTCCCTGTACAATGTACACCGCGGATGCCGGCGCTGTTTCTGTGCCGGTTCCTTTCGTCACAAAACTGCACTGGCATGATGCGGTCGAAATCCTTTATTTCCGCAAGGGCACGTTTCAGCTGAGCGTAGATACCCGGCAGTACACAATCTGCGGGGAAACCTTCTGCTTTATCGAAAGTGAGCGTCTCCATTCCATCCGCAGTGAAGCAGATTACCTGGAACATGCTCTGTTGTTCGATCCATCGTTTCTGTCCGCTTCTCATCCGGATGAGGCAGACAGCAGTCTTCTGGATCCTTTGCTTCACAGACAGCTGACCTTCCCTCTGCTGCTCTCCTGCGACAGCCCTGCTTTTGAGGAAATCCGAAGTGAGTATCAGAAGCTTCTGCAGATTTTCAATACATTCGGCGTCGCAAATGAAGACCAGGTGACGCTGAGTGCTCCCGCGTCCCAGCTCCGGGTACGCGCCGGCCTGCTGAATATTCTTGCCGCTCTGTACGAGCAGGATCTTCTGCAGGTCTCCTCGGGGAAAGCAGATCCCCGCATTCATGCCCTGAAAGAAGTTATGTTATATATTCAGGAACATTTTGACGCAAAAATCTATATTCGCGATCTCGCGCAGATCATGAATATGAACGAGCAGTATTTCTGCCGTTATTTCCATAAAGCTACAGGAAAAACCGCAGTCTCCTACATCAACGAAATCCGGATCCGGCGCGCGATGCTGATCCTGTCCCGCAGTCCGGATAAATATGTCTCCATAACCGAGGCCGCTTCTCTGTGCGGTTTCGGCAACATGGGATACTTTATCGAATCGTTCCGTCATCTGACGGGCATGTCTCCCTCGGATTACCGCAAACGTATCTTGGCTCAGGGAAACGCTGAATAAACCGGCTTTTCCGTTTTTCCTTTTGCAAAGAGGTACTACAATGAAAAAACAATGGTGGCACAATAAAATCGCTTATCAGATCTATCCCAAGAGCTTCTGCGATTCCAACGGCGACGGGATCGGTGATCTCCAGGGAATTATCTCTAAGCTGGACTATCTGAAAGATCTCGGGATCGATCTGATCTGGCTTTCCCCGATCTACAAATCGCCCCTGGCCGATCAGGGCTATGATATCGCCGATTATTACAGTATCGATCCCCGCTTCGGGACAATGGAAGATATGGATCAGCTGATTGCAGAAGCCGGAAAACGCGGCATGGGAATCATCATGGATCTGGTCGTAAACCACTGTTCCGACGAGCATGCATGGTTCCGGAAAGCCTGCGAAGATCCTTCCGGCCCTTACGGGGACTATTTCTATATCCGCGAAGCCGTTGACGGAAAACTCCCCTGCAACTGGCGTTCCTATTTTGGCGGACCGGTCTGGGAAAAGCTTCCCGGACACGAGAACCTGTATTACCTGCATGTATTCCATAAGAAGCAGCCGGATCTGAACTGGGAAAACCCCAGGCTCCGGGAGGAAATCTATCAGATGGTCAACTGGTGGCTGGATAAGGGTCTGGCCGGCTTCCGTCTTGACGCCATCATCAACATCAAAAAAGCCCTTCCGTTCCGCGACTATCCGGCGGACCGGGAGGACGGCCTGTGCTCCATACATAACATGCTGCATGAAGCAAAAGGCGTCGGCGATTTTCTCGGAGAAATGCGGGACCGTACCTTCCTGCCTCATCATGCATTTTCCGTCGGCGAGGTCTTTAACGAGAAGGAAGAAGAACTGCCGGATTTCATCGGAGAAAACGGTTATTTCTCCTCCATGTTTGACTTTGCGGAAACGGTCTTCGGCCACTCTGAGCAGGGCTGGTACCGGTCCGTTGATATTACGCCGGATGACTATAAGCGCTGTGTATTTCACGCCCAGCGCAGAGTCGGTGACTTTGGCTTTCTGTCAAATATCATCGAAAATCATGATGAACCGAGAGGCGTCTCCCGCTATATTCCGGAAGGAGAGGTGTCTCCCGCAAGCAAAAAAATGCTTGCGACAATGTATTTTCTTCTGCGCGGTCTCCCATGGATTTATCAGGGGCAGGAAATCGGCATGGAAAACCGGAAGCTGCAGTCCATCGATGAGGTGGATGATATTTCCTCTCATGACGAGTACAAAGTTGCCCTTCATGCCGGTCTTTCCGGGGAGGAAGCGCTTCATCTGGTTGAAAAGTACGGAAGGGACAATGCGAGAACACCGTTCCAATGGAACGGCGGCCCGGGTGCCGGTTTCACGAACGGTACGCCCTGGCTGACGGTCAATCCGAATTATACGCAGATCAATCTGGAAGCCCAGAAAGAGGATCCGGATTCGGTCTTTGGGTATTACCGCCGCCTGATCATGCTGCGCAAAGATCCTCGGTACAGCGAAACACTGACCTTCGGTGCATTTGAACCCTGGCTTGCGCAGCAGCACAATCTGATGGCCTACCTTCGGAAAGGTGAAGATCAGACCATCCTGATCATGGGGAATTTCCAGCCGCAGCCACAGACCGTACCGCTTCCCGGACCGGTCGGGAAGGTTCTTCTGACAAACACGGAAGCTGTCCATGCCGACGGTCCGTTCATTACACTGGACGGATATCAGGCCGTTGTGATAGAATTGAAGAAATCTGAATGAAATTGCAGGCAGATCAGAGATGAAATCAGGAAAGGCGGTTGAAGTCATGGCACAGAATCCCATCGTAACAATCACAATGGAAAACGGTGATATCATCAAAGCGGAGCTTTATCCCGAGATTGCTCCGAACACGGTAAACAATTTTATTTTCCTCGTACAGTCCGGTTTTTATGACGGCCTGATCTTCCACCGCGTCATCCGTGGTTTCATGATTCAGGGCGGATGCCCGGACGGTACCGGAATGGGCGGTCCGGGATATCACATCCTCGGCGAGTTCTCCGCAAACGGATTCAAAAATGATCTGAAGCATACGCCGGGCGTTCTCTCCATGGCCCGCGCCATGCATCCCGATTCCGCCGGCTCCCAGTTCTTTATTATGCATAAGGATGCGCCGCATCTGGACGGAAGCTATGCGGCCTTCGGCAAGGTCATCGAGGGAATGGACCATGTGAATGCGATTGCCGAGACGGCGACAGACTATCGTGACCGCCCGCTGCAGGACCAGAAAATCGCATCCATGACGGTCGAAACCTTCGGAGAAGACTGGCCCGCGCCGGAAAAGTGCTGATGAAATGCTGATCCTTGGGAGGATCAACTCAGATCATCGGCGGCATTTTTAAGATCGACGCAAAGGAGGATCTTCTCTTCTTTCCCCGGCCGGCTGCTTTTTTCCGGCGGGACTGCATTTGCTTTGAAACCGAGCCTCTCTGCCAGGTGCAGGGAGGCTTTGTTGTCCTTTCGAATCCGCACACACAGTTCATCGGCATTCAGCTCCTCCGCCGCGTAGCGAAGAATGGCCGTTCCGGCGCGGAAGGCGATCCCCCGGCGGCGCAGCCTGGGCAGAACCGCATAGCCCATCTCCAGTCCATTTCCGTCTTCGTTTCTATTTTTGCCTCCATCCGCGGGCGCCGGATACAGACCGCACCATCCGGCCGTCGTCCATTCGTCCCCATCCTGTGGGCCGGCCGTCGTCCATTCGTCCCTGTCCCGCGGGCCGTTCGTCGTCCATTCGTCCCTGTCCTGTGGGCCGTTCGTCGTCCATTCGTCCCTGTCCTGCGGGCTCTCCCGTTCTTCACTCATCTCCCCGGCCTTTACCAGTACGGTCCACATGCCGAAACCCCAGGTCTGGTATGCATGTCTTGTATATGCCTCAAACAGACTCCGGCGCTGCGTATCCCCGCGGCAGAAATCGAATCCTTCTTCCAGGATCCCCTTCAGGCAGTCGTAGTCTTCCGGAATGCTTTCCCGGATTCGAAGGCAGTCATCCTCATAAACCGTAAACGGAACGCCGTAATAATGGCTGCACTGAAGCCGAATCCATGCGCCGCGGATCTCCTCCGGGTCGAGCAGAACGGCAAACGCATCCGGATGACGAATGCATTCCGGGCGATCGGTATACTCGACGCCAATCGCGCAGATCCCTTTTTTCATCAGAGATCCGCTGACCTTCGGATCGTCCGTAATACAGACCGGGAACCGGACACCGGCTTTTTCGTAGCCGCGCTCCCAGTCCGGATCTGTCTCCCATATATTCTGCAGTTGATTATCCTCTCTCAAAATCAGATAAAGTATCATCCTTCTTCCGCCAGCCCCATAATCGGAAAGGGGCTGTGAAAACCGCGCCCGTCATTCCGGCGCCGCACAGTTTTCACAGCCCTGTTATTACATTCTTCCGATCAAACCGTCCATCTTCATTTCCGGCTTGTTCTATGATTTTCTTCTCAGATCAGACCAGTTCCAGTACAACTTCCATTGCACCGTCGCCGCGTCTCTGACCCAGCTTCACAATACGGGTATAGCCGCCGTTGCGGTTCGCATACTTAACTGCATACTCATCGAACAGCTTCGCAACCAGGTCAACTTTCTTCGTTCCGCGCTTTTTCCCGGCATTCTCTGCGGGAACTTCCGTCACAGGACAAAGCACTTTCAGCATCTTGCGTCTTGCATGCAGTCTGCTGGGTTTGTCCTTCTTGATTTCTTTCTGGACTTCATCATAAACGGTAACTTTCTTTCCGTCCACGACTTCTTTCACACGCTTGCCTTCCGCATCCTTGCGCGGAACCTTCGCGGTCACGGTAACGGTCTCGTAGTTTCCTGCTTCACGGACAGCCAGAGCAATCAGACCCTCCGCAATTTTGCGGACTTCCCTGGCCTTCGCTTCGGTTGTGACGATTTTGCCTCTGTAAAGCAGAGCGGTAACCTGATTCCGAAGAAGAGCTTTTCTCTGATCGGAAGTTCTGCTGAGTTTTCTGTAACCAGACATTGTAATTTTCCTCCATTCATTCAGGAACAGGCAGTCATGCTCATCGGGCTTACTGATCTGCTGTTCATCCGTCCCCGGCATCTGTACGCTTTTCAAAACATGTCAGCCGGAGATTTCCCTGTATCCATATACGGCGTCGGGGCATTTCTTTCATTCCCTCCCGCCGTCCGGTCCAAATCCCGCCTTACACTGAAAGGCGGCACCCCGTCGGAAAGAAAGCTGTCGGACGGTTCCTATGCTTCCTCGCCCGCATTCAGGGAGAGACCGAGTTCTTTGAGCTTCGCAAGGACTTCTTCCAGAGATTTGCGGCCCAGATTGCGGACCTTCATCATATCTTCCGGCGTCTTGTTGCAGAGCTCTTCCACGGTATTGATACCCGCACGTTTCAGGCAGTTGTAAGAACGGACCGAAAGCTCCAGTTCGTCAATGTTCATCTGAAGCACGCCGTCTTTATTGCCTTCCTCCGGCTCCGTGATAATCTGCAGTTCATTGTGTTTGGAATCCGACAGATCCATAAACAGTGACAGATGCGCACTGAGCACATTCGCCGCAAGGCTGACAGCCTCATCCGGCCCGAGAGTGCCGTTTGTAAACACTTCCAGGGTAAGCTTGTCAAAGTCTGTCACCTGACCGACACGTGTGTTTTCGACGGTCATATTGACACGCTCAACCGGCGTATAGATCGCGTCCACGGCGATCACTCCGATCGGCATATCATCTTTATGGGCTTTGTCCGCACCGACGTAGCCGCGGCCGTTCGTGATCGTCATCTCCATCACCAGCTTGCTGTCGCTGCCGCCGTTGAGCGTTGCGATCAGCTGGCCGGGATTCTTGATCTCGATGTCCTGATCCGCCTGAATGTCAGATGCATAAACCTTGCCTTCACCTTCAAAGTCGATGTATGCGGTCTTCGGCTCATTTGATTCACTGGCATTGCGAATCGCCAGAGACTTAAGATTCATAATGATCTCTGTCACATCTTCCTTGACACCGGGAAGGGAACTGAATTCGTGGAGCACTCCGCTGATCTTCACCTGACTGACTGCTGCTCCCGGAAGGGAGGAAAGCATGATCCGCCTCAGCGAATTGCCGAGCGTCGTCCCATATCCTCTCTCAAGAGGTTCTACCACGAACTTACCGTATCTTTTGTCTTCTGACATCTCAACAATTTCAATCTTCGGTTTATTGAAATCGAACATGCATGACCCTCCTTTGGATCAAAACTGTTTTTCCTTTCAGCGCCCTTTCAGTCCGGGACAGGGGATTACTTCGAATACAGCTCGACGATCTGCACTTCGTCAACCGGAACATCAATCATCTCTCTGGTCGGAAGCTCCTTGACGGTACCCTTCATTGCTTCGGCATCGTACTCAAGCCAGTCCGGAACGATCCTTCCGCCGGTAACTTCCGTGATGTCCTTAAATCTCTGATAGCCTTTGCATTTCTCTTTGATTTCAATCGTATCGCCGGCTTTCAGGAGGCAGGACGGAATATTCACCTGTTTTCCGTTGACAAGAACCATCTTGTGGTCAACGATCTGACGGGCTTCCATTCTGGTTCTGGCAAGACCCAGACGGAAAACGACATTGTCCAGGCGGGTCTCGAGAAGCATCATCAGATTCGGGCCGGTCATGCCGGGCATCTTATCTGCCTTCTTGTAGTAATTGCGGAAGGGTTTCTCCAGAACACCGTAGATGAATTTTGCTTTCTG
>CACXHD010000172.1 GCA_902767335.1 uncultured Lachnospiraceae bacterium | reverse complement strand
CTTCTCCGGTAGCCGGATCAAGCCGACCGATCAGTTTCCTTTTGGAACGAGGCTGCTGTTTTTCCTTGTCCCAGTAAGACGTTGACTCATAAACATAAGTAATGCCGCTGCGCTTATCGAGCTGTTTTATGATTGCCATTTCACAATCCTCCTAGTTATGTATTATAACACATAACTAGGTCAAATGCAATCGTAAACGTCCGATTTTTTCAGTGTTTATGCGGCTTTGCGGAACTTTCCCTAGTGATATTCTAGTGTGGAATCACGGGAATGCAGGTTTGAACTGATGATGACAGGCGGTAAAAGATAACCATTGTCGGCTGCTGTCTGCATTCACATCATATATCCTATTTGTGTCAAAACTGTGATGAAGCATGTTTTTCCGCAACTCGCAGAGGAGGCAGCCTCCTCCTTCATATCCCGGACACTGCCGTAATGATCCAGGCACGCATCGTCACCGGATTTGTCTCTGCAGTTGATTTTCCCGTTGAAGCATTTTATCATAAGAGCATCAGATTTGCGTGTTTTGAAAAAACACCCTATCTGACAGCAGAGTTATTCCGTCTATTATTATCGCTAACCCTGATTCATTTTCTGAACACGTTATTCATTCCAAGCCGTGTGTGGCGTAAATATGGAAGCATGGAGGAGATCCTATGGAAAAGCGCAGAGAAGATTCCTGTGTAGAACAGGTTTATGTGGTACGACCGCCGCATGTAAACGGCTACGGCCGTTTATTCGGAGGTGTGCTGATGCAGTGGATTGACGAAACGGCAGGCATTGTCTGCCGCAGACATGCGGAGAGCCTGGTCACGACGGCTTCCATTGACAACCTCGTCTTCAAATCGCCGGCCTATCAGAATGATACGATCGTGCTGAGAGCGAGACTGACCTACGTCGGCAGGACCTCCATGGAGGTGCAGGTCGACACGCATGTGGAGGATATTCATGGCATGCGGCGGCTGATCAACCGCGCGTACGTGGTAATGGTTGCGATTGACCAGGAGGGAAAACCCGTCCCGGTCCCCGGTCTGATCATTGAGACGGATCAGGAAAAATGGGAATGGGAAAGTGCAAAGAAACGGGTTCAGCTGCGGAAACTGCGGCGGGAAGAAGGTTACTGAAGGGCTGTTGAGGCCCCTCGGTAACCTTCTTTTCATTGCAGAATCTGCGACTCATGCGCCTCCCCTGTGATTCTCTGCGGTTCAAAATCAGCCTTCAGGAAGAAACAGCAGATCATGGTTCACATTCGTATAAAACAGTTCCCTGAAGGCTTTCCGGTCTCTGGTCTTCCCCAGGATCCACATGGTCTTGGCGATGACGGCCTCGAGGGTCATATCATAGGATTCCGGTATGTTGTAGGCATTTTTTACAGCATGTCCGACTTCATAAACAGACATGTCGCTTCCTTCGTTCGGAACCTGGGTAGCCATGACAACGACCTTCCCGGCGTCTGTCCATTTCCGGATCGCTTCGCGGAAACTTCCGTCGCCATAATCAGGAATCCCGCCGACCCCGAAGGATTCGATGATCAAAGCGTCATACCGATCCATCAGCACATCCAGCAGCTTCCCGTCACTCCCGGGAATCACCCGGTATAAAAATACATTGGGATTGATCTGATCGGAGAAGCATACCGGCTGTATTTCCTGGCCTTTATCGTCAATATAGAATATAATCCTCCGCTCCTGGATAACGGCTACCGGCGGATAATTGATGCTGGAAAAGGCATCGTAACTTTTTGTGCGCTCCTTTTTCGCCCTGGTACCCGCAATAACAAGCCCGCCGAACACAATACAGACATCGTGCGCCCGGTCATCCGCCGCAAACCGTACGCTGTCCATCAGATTTGTCCTCGCATCCGTATCCGGCAGATCAATCGGCCGCTGCGCTCCGGTAATAACGACCGGCTTCCGGCTGTGCTGAACCAGATACGACAAAGCCGCGGCAGTATACGCCATCGTATCGGTACCATGGCAGATCACAAATCCGTCATATGCTTCGTAATGCTCCCGGATCAGACCCGCCAGAATAACCCACTGTTTCCAGTGTACATTGGTGCTGTCCAGACTGAATGGCGAAATCACATCAATCCGGCAGAATGCCTTTGCCTCCGGGATATAGCCAAGCAGCTCCTCGCCGGAAATCTGCGGCGACAGCCCCTGCTGCGTATGTCTGGATGCAATCGTCCCGCCGGTTGCAATCAGCAGAATATGTTTGTTTTTCATCGTAATTTCTCCTGCGACTCACTGTGCCATCTCAAGCCCGGCTTTAAACTGGGTCTCATAAAGTTCCGTATATACGCCGCCGAGCGCGACCAGCTCCTTATGCTGGCCATGCTCAATGATGCGGCCGGTCAGGATCGACGGAAGCAGTCCCAGCCAGGAGGATGCGATAATGCACACCAATACAAGAAGCAGCTGCTTCCAATAGGGCGTGAGATAGGAACCAACCCGCTTTAGAAGCGGGATTGTTACTTTCGGACGATTCTGAAGTTCCTCTTCGGTCAGGAACTGTCTGGGCGGACGGGGCATGGCAAAACTTCTCCTCCGGGCAGGAATATGAATGCTCTGCGTGTGCAACGCTCGCAGAGAGTACATCGGGAACAGCTGAGAAGGAATCCGGAATGGCTGATTCGAAGGCTGCGAAAATCAAAATGCGAAAGTAGTCGGCGCCTCCCTGAACGTCATTATATATCGTTTCGGACAAAACGGGCAATTCAAATCTCCTTCAAAGACTGTGAAAAAAGGTCCGGATTATACAGAGCTGCCGTCCCCGGTTTATTCCGGTTTAAAGCAGGTTCTCGAATCCAGGATTCGTCCATTTTAAAACCTTTTGTCAGCTAAGCATTTTGGTTGAGATATGGATTTAACGGTTGTATAATGGAATCGAATAAGCATGGTACCGACTTTTCCAGATCCATACGCTCCTCGATAGAATCGGGAAAGTAGAGGCGGGTTGTTTCGGAAGGTCAAATGAAAGGGATCAAACTATGACAATCGAAGAAATGCGGGCAAGGAAACGGGAGCTCGGATACAGCAATAAAGAACTGGCCAGACGCTCCGGCGTCCCACTCGGAACTTTGCAGAAGATCTTCAGCGGGGCCACCCGCGCTCCCCGCCGGGAGGCAGTCGAAGCGCTGGAACGGGCGCTGCGCCCGCAGCCGGCATCGTCGCCGCATGCCGTTCCGCCATACGCTCTTCCATACATGGCTGCGTCCGAAGCAGAAAAAACAGACACCGCTCTTCCCGGAATGCTTCGGGAGCCAATGCCGGCGTATCATATATCAAAACCGGAGGATGAATTCCAGTCAGAGAAGCGTCAGGGAGAGTTTACGCTGGAGGATTACTACGCCTTGCCGGATGACCGGCGCGCAGAGCTGATCGACGGCGTGTTCTATGATCTGTCTTCGCCGGGAAATCTTCATCAGGCAATCTCTGTGCAGATCGCCCATCAGCTGGAGCGCTATGTTTCCGACAGCCATGGAGACTGTATGATCTATACCGCTCCCTTCGACGTACAGCTGGATAAAGATAACCGGACAATGGTTCAGCCGGACCTGGTGATCATCTGTCACAGGGATCGTCTGAAGCGTTTCGGCTGTTTTGGCGCTCCGGATCTGGTTATGGAGATTCTCTCTCCGGCTACGGCGAAAAAAGATCTGCTCGTGAAACTCCAGAAGTATATCCGCGCCGGCGTCAGGGAATACTGGATCATTCACCCGGACACAAAGCAGGTGACGGTATATCGAAACGAAGGAGCCCTGCAGCTTATGAGCTATTCCTTCAAAGATAAAATCCCCGTAGGAATCTGGAAAGACAGGTTTTCCGTAGATTTTGCCCGGATCTATGATCGGATCTCCTTTCTGTACGAACTGGAGGACTGATCGGAAACGACACCATTCATATTGCGCTTTCCGGAAAATAATGGTACAATGGTCGAGCGTGCTGATCTGATGACTTTGCATCATGTATGCCTTTTCCGGCAAAACCTTCAGCACAGATAGAGAGGGAGACCGAAATGTCCAGAGTATTGATTGTTATGCTGATTATTCTGGCGATCCTGGTAGTCGCACTGGTTGTGCTGTATTTCCTGGGACGCCGTCTGCAGAAAAAGCAGGAAGCCACGCAGGAACAGATGGAGGCCGCAAAGCAGTCGGTCACGATGCTGGTCATCGACAAAAAAATGATGCGGCTCAAGGACGCAGGTCTGCCGCAGGTTGTCATCGACCAGACCCCGAAGCTGATGCGCCGCAACAAGCTTCCGATCGTAAAAGCCAAGGTCGGACCCAGGATTATGACTCTGGTCGCCGACAGCAAGATCTACGATCTGATCCCTGTGAAGAAAGAAATTAAAGCGGTTGTCAGCGGCATCTATATCATGGAAGTGAAAGGTATTCGCGGCCCGTTGGAGGCTCCGCCTCAGAAAAAAGGCTTCCGCGCCAAAATCGCAGACCGGCTTGGCAGAGCCCAGAGCAAAGCGCAGAAAGAAATCGCTGCCGCTGAAAAGAACTCATCCAAGAAATCCGGCAAAAAAGCTTCCGGGCGTTGAGCCGGCAGCAGACAGACAACAACAGACAGAATCATCGGATCCCGTCGCCATCAGGCGACGGGATCCTTTTTTCATAGCCCTTATGGGCAAGTATAAATCAGCCGACAGGCGTCCGTTTTGGAATGAAATACAAATTTGAACGTACAGAAATGCTTCATCATCCCCACAGCAGCTTCCTGCACAATTCCTCTTTCCCGGGGCTGCTCATTTCAAATTCCACCCTTCCGGTCCTTGAAGAATCCCGCAGAAGACCTTCCACCTCCAGCCGCCGCCGGGTTTCCCGGGCCGTTCCCTCACTGCCGTCGAGCACCGGTACATTTTCCCCCACAACGGTTTGAATCGCTTTTTTCACAAACGGATAATGCGTACAGCCAAGAACTACGGCATCCACATGTTCTTTCATAGAAGGACCAAGAAGCTCCCGAAGAAACTGATGCAGCTGTGGACTGTCCAGCTCTCCCCGTTCCACAAATTCCATCAGCCCCGGGCAGGGCAGAGCGGTCACATCCGCCTTCTCCTCAAATCCATGTATCAGATGCTGAAATTTTTCTCCGTGCACCGTGCCCGGCGTCGCCAGAACCAGAACCCGCGGGTGCTCCGAGACCATCACCGCCGGCCGGACCGCCGGTTCAATCCCGATTACCGGAATCGTGGTATAGATTTCCCGCAGCGGTTTAATTGCCGCGCTGGTCGCCGTATTGCAGGCAACCACAATCGCCTTGATTCCTTTTCGATACATGTAATCCACACGCGCGAGCGTCAGCTCCCGGATCCGTTCGGCGCTTTTCGTCCCATAAGGGGCATTCGCCGAATCCCCAAAGAAAAAATAGTCCTCCCAAGGCATAATCCGGACCAGTTCCCGAAGAACACTGATGCCGCCCACACCCGAATCAAACACGCCAACCGGCAGTTCTCTCATATCCATCCTGTTCAAAATATCCTCGCGCTTTGACGCGAAACCTTTCTATTCTTTTTCATGAAACGCCGGATCAGTCAGCCAAATCTTTTTCCTGCCGAATCAGCCAGACAAATATACGGCTTCCGCCGCACAGGTCCGTCGCAGCAGACGGTTCCGGCAATCTTTTCTTTGTCTTCCGGTACAGAACCGGCTGCGAATGTTAACGGATCGATGTCTCCGTAATTACCATTTCCAGTATATGCGAGGAGATCGTACATCCCTGTGCTTCCAGGTCATACTCCGCCCGGATACAGACGGGAAACATACCATTTTCCCCGTGTTCCTGATCCTGTCCCTGTTCTTGTTTCTGTTCTGTTTCCTGGTCCGTTCCCGGTTTCCTGATCTCCAGAGCATTCGTCGCAACACCGAACTCCAGCAGCCCGGCCGGTGTTTTCATCCTGCAAAGATGCCGTTCTCCCGACCGGAACACCATAGCGGATTCAACGGCTCCTCGCCGGGTTACGCTCAGACAGTCCCCCTCAATCCGAAGCAGCACAACTGTATCCGGCCCGTCTTCGGTCTTCTGTATATAACGCACACAGTCCGTACTTCCAATTCTCTGCCAGATGCCGCTGCCGTATTCCCGGACCGGCGTCTCATCCGCGTCACTTCTGCCGCAGACGGTCACCCATACGTCTTTTCCTGTCATAACCAGTTTTTTCTCCGCAATAAACGCGCACAGTCAAATCGCACGCCACATCCGGTGCCGCTCCGTGCAGCCCGAAGCCTCCGGCTCCTGGACTCAGGAATCAAGAATCACCGGCGTATTTCCCTGCATCCCATACGTCAGCGGTTCCGTATTCAAAAACTGTGCTCTCCCGGACGTAAGCTCCACAATCGCATCCCGAACCGGACCCGCCTGTTCTTCCAGAGCGACCAGCTCCAGTTCCACCAGATCCGTAAACGCGGTGTCCAGCACCGGGATCTCCTTTGTCGCCAGCAGATACTGGATCTTCCCGTAATCGCTGTAATCGGTACGGATCCGGATCCGGTATCCGCGGCAGATCGTCAGTACCACCGACGCCTTCAATCCCTCCGAAACTGCTTTGGAATAGGCACGCACCAGCCCGCCGGTTCCCAGAAGCGTTCCGCCGAAATATCTTGTCACCACCACCGCGGCGTCATAAATCCGTTCACCGGCAAGTACATCCAGCATGGGCCGGCCGGCCGTTCCCTGTGGTTCTCCGTCGTCACTGCACCGCATCAGCCGTCCGCCTGCGCCGATAATGAAGGCACTGCAGTTATGCGTAGCGTCCCAGTACTTTTTCTTCATGGCGGCAATAAATTCCAGCGCTTCCTCTTCGCTCTTCACCGGTCTTACCGTCGCGATAAAGCGGGATTTTTTCTCTACGATCTGGCCTTCCCCGCCCTGATAAACAATTTTCTCTCCGTCCATATATCCTCTTCCCCAACCGAAAGCCCTTCTCCGTCTCTGCCAAAGACCGTCGGCGATCCACATACCATTATATGCGCGCAGCTTCACGCCCGATCCGCCGCAGATCATTCGGGCCATGCTGATTAAATCAGCATTTCCTTAAGAAAATACCACTAACACATTCCGGCGCTGTCGGCTAAAATACTCATAGTAGTATACACGTTTTTCCATACCCGGACAACTCCCGTCAGCCAGAAAAGAGGATACGATTCTCAGCCCGATACCGGCAGCCGGAAATTCTTTTACAGACGGACTTTTCATGGCAGCCAAAAGGACCTGTCGGAAAGTTCTGCCCGGGAAACGATCGATACATTCATCTTCCGGAGATCCATCATGAAAGCAGTCCGAACGTTTTTTAAATTCTTTTTCCTGATCCTGCTGGCTGTGGCCGTGATCGGTACCATGGGCGGCGCCTTTTATATCCGAAGTGTGATCAGCGATGCTCCCGAGCTGGATCTTGCGACCATCGCTCCGGCCTCCTCCGCAAGCTATATCTGCGACCAGGACGGTAAGAAAACACTGAAGCTCACACTTCCGGAATCCAACCGGGATCTGGTGGGCATAGAAAACATCCCCAAAGATCTGCAGCATGCCTTTGTGGCCATCGAAGACAGCCGTTTTTACCGCCATCACGGGATCGATCCGGTTGGGATCTTCCGTGCGCTGGTCCGCGGCGTTCTCCGGGGAAGCTTTTCCGAAGGGGCCTCCACGATCACACAGCAGCTGCTGAAAAACAGTCTGTTCACCGGATGGACGACCGAGCAGAACTTCGATGACCGACTGAAGCGGAAAATTCAGGAACAGTATCTGGCGGTCCGCCTGGAGAAAGTCCTGACCAAGGACCAGATTCTCGAATATTATCTCAACGTGATCAATCTCGGCGCCGGCTGCTACGGCGTCCAGGCGGCATCCTACAAATATTTCGGCAAGGAAGTCTCTTCCCTGACGCTGTCCGAGTGCGCCGTAATTGCGGCAATCACCCAGAATCCGACCCGGTATAATCCGATCACCCATCCGGAAGAAAACGCCGAGCGGCGCAAAGCGGTCCTGGATTACATGCTGGACCAGGGCTACTGCAGCGAAGAAGCGTGCAAAGAAGCCCTGCTGGATGATGTCTATGCCAGAATCTCGCTGGGATCAGACGCCCCCGAAACACAGACCTCCATTTACACCTGGTATCAGGACGCCCTGATCGATCAGGTAATTCAGGATCTGATCGACGAAAAAGGATATACCGACAAACAGGCGATCCGCATGGTGTACAGCGGCGGTCTTCGGATCTATTCCGCCGAGGATCCCGCAATCTGCCAGATCTGTGAGGAAGCCTTCCGTGATCCGGCTAATTTCCCGGAGGGATCCCAGGCCGGTCTGGACTATGCGCTCAGCATCCAGCATCCGGACGGAGAAGTGATCCATTACGGCAATTCGGATCTTAGTGACTTTCTTGAAGAGCATCCGGATCCGGCCTGGAGCGGTTCGGAAGATCTTCTGTTTGAAAATCAGGAAGCGGCAGCGGCCGCAGCCGCAGCATTCCGCGAAGCCTATGCGGCTGAAGAGGATACCGTTCTCGGCGAACGGATCACCATTACACCCCAGCCGCAGGCCGCCATGGTGGTCATGGATCAGGCAACCGGTTTTGTCCGTGCCGTCATTGGCGGCCGGGGAACGAAGGAAGCCTCCCTTACGCTCAACCGCGCGGTTTCCTCTTACCGTCAGCCGGGATCCACATTTAAGATTCTCTCCGTCTACGCACCTGCGCTGGACGCCGCGGGTAAAACACTGGCCACAAAATATGACAGCAGCGAATATACCCTGGAGGACGGCACGACCTTCTCAAACTGGGACCTGTCGGCCGACGGAGAGCCGGTCACCATCCGGGATGCCATTGTAAGATCGGTCAACACCGCCGCCGTCCGCTGCCTGATGGAGATCACGCCGGATCTTGGCTTCTCCTACGCCAAATCCCTGGGCATCTCCTCCCTGGTATCCTCCATGACGAAAAACGGCCAGACCTACAGCGATCTGGTTCCCTCCCTCGCTCTTGGCGGCCTGACCAACGGTGTCTGTGTACTGGATCTGTGCAGCGCATATGCCTGCATTGCCAATGAAGGGCGGTATCTCCCGCCGCATTTTTATACGAAGGTCTGTAATTCCGACGGAGAAGTTCTGCTGGACCACACCGTCAGTGCCTCCCGAACCATTCTGAAGCCCTCGACGGCATACCTGCTGACCGATGCCATGCGCGGCGTCATCTCCGACCCGGACGGGACCGCCTACGGCACCATCCGTCTCGGAGACATGGACGCCGCCGGCAAGAGCGGCACGACTTCCGCCTACCGGGACGTATGGTTCGCAGGATACACCCCTTACTATACCTGCTGTGTCTGGGGCGGATATGACAACAACAGCGTCCTTCCGTCGGAAGGCATCGGCCACAACTATCAGAAAGTTCTCTGGAATGCCGTCATGAAAAAAATCCACCAGGATCTTCCCGCCCGCTCCTTCGTGATCCCAAGCGATATCGTCACCGTGCAGATCTGTGATTCCACCGGAGAACTGGCAGCCCCCGGCTGCCCTTCCCACCCGGAAATCTTTGCATCCACGGCGCAGCCGCTTACAACCTGCTCCCTCCACGGCAGCGGACAGAACACCCCGCCCGCAGCTTCCCAGAATAATCTGCTTCCGACGAATCCCACGTCCCCGGCAGCCTCGGAGCTCCCGACAGATCCCGGACAGACAAATGACGGCCTCTCCGGAAATGAAAATTCCTTCTCACAGGAAATCAGCCAGGGAGACGGCAGCGAAATCTACATCTTCCAGGACAGCGGCAGCACAACCATTCCCGCCCCGGAATCCTTTGACCCAGGTTCTTCCGCGGTTACTCAGGAAATATCCCCAGAAATTTCTCAGGAGATCTCACCGGAAATTTCCCAGCAGAACTCCCCGGAAGCTTCGCAGGCAGATTCCATGGAAAACCCCATCACCATCCTGCACTCCGATGAAACCGTACTCGACCCGTCAGCCGATGCTGTCGCTGTCGGTTAAAATCTGACAGAATCTTGCCTCTTGCGCCGCCTGCGGCCCGGAAATCCGATGCTGCATGGCGGCGTCCTTCCTTTTCAGCACTCAGACAGTCGGCGCGAAACCTGCTTCCCGGAAAATCCATTCGAAAATAATCCCTCCAGATTCTGAAGGGCATGCCATCATATACCGGCCTCGCGTCCCTCCGTTTTCAATAACAGGTCCCGCGCCGGCTGCCGTCCGTTTCTCGTGATACCCTGAAATAGCCCGCGCCGGCTGCCCCTCAAGTGATCTGCAGATCCCGGATCGCATCCAGCTCCTTCCGAATCCCGGCATCCCGTCCCTCAAACAGCAGGCTCTTATTGTACATAAAATATCTCGGACAATCGTTTTCCCGCAGATACCAGGCGCTGTCCGGGTTCACCGACAGCTCCGTAATGAACAGGACCATCTCCTGGCTCTCGCCGTATGCTGCCTCCATAAAATCAAAGGCATACTCCAGACGCTCCTGCGCCTTCTCCAGCGTCTGTACCCGCTCTTCTTCCTTCTCCCCGAAACGCTCCTTCAGATACGCCCAGGCAGCCTCTTCTTCCGCGCCGGACAGCTGCAGTTCCCGCACCCACAGATCCAACGTCTCGAGTACCTTCCGCGCGCTCCGGATCCTGGCGCGGTCATTCTGTCCGGCCCGGACCCGGTTTTCTTCCGCTTCTCTCTTCTGATCTGCCAGGGCCTGCAGCCGGATCGCCGGCTGCCGAACCGCTTTTGTTCCGTCCATCCATGCCCTGTCTGGTATCGCTGCAACCGTCTCTGCCCTGTCCGTTTCCGCTGCGTCCGTCCCTGCTCCGTCCGTTTCCGCCGGGCTCATCTCTCCCCCAGTCTTCGTCTCTGCCGCTGCCTCCCGGTAGCTCATCAGCAGCGTATACAGCTCCTGTGTGCAGCGGTCTGTCTCTCTGGCCTGCCGGAACGTCTCCGATAATCCCGCCAGTACGAGGGACACGACCTGGGCCCGCTCATCGAACGGCGCAAACTTCAGCCGGTTCAGAATCCCCGGGCGAATCGTCCCGGACAGGATTTCTTCGATCTGATAATCACTCCGGTATCGGGTGAACAGCTCCAGGTAATTGGCAAAATCCTTTGCCACCGCCGGATACTGCAGATACTGGACCGCAACCTCCCGGTCCACCGTCAACCCCATCCGTTCATAGGCATAAATCAGCTCGGAAAGATCCTGCCAGCCTCTGGCGGTCACAAAATTCTTTCCGTCCACAGTCGTCTCCATCCGATAAAACTGGTCCCGTCGAAGATCCAGATAGGAAATGATCCCCGGATGAATACCGGCCTGATAGGCGTATTCCTTCCAGACGGCAAAATCCGGCTCGACCTGAATCACCTTCACCCGGTCCAGCGTCACCACGTCAAATTCCCGGACAGAGCGGTTGTATTCCTGCGGATTGCCCGCCGCAACAATAATCCAGCCTTTCGGAACCGCCTGGTTTCCGAAGGTTTTCCCCTGCAGAAACTGCAGCATGGTCGGGGCCAGCGTCTCGGAAACACAGTTGATCTCGTCGATAAACAAAATCCCCTCTCTTTTCCCGGACGCTTCCATCCGGTCATAGACAGACGCAATAATCTCGCTCATCGTATATTCGGTCACGGACCGCTCCACTCCGCCGTATTCCTTCTGTACGATAAACGGCAGTCCGATGGCACTCTGACGGGTATGATGCGTGATCGTATACGCCACCAGGGCCAGGTCGCACTCTCCGGCGATCTGCTCCATAATCTGTGTTTTCCCGATCCCGGGCGGTCCCATCAGCAGCACCGGCCGCTGTCGGATCGACGGAATGCGATATTCTCCGTCTTCGTCTTTCGCAAGGTACGCCCGTATTGTATTTATGATTTCCTGCCTGGCGCGCTTAATATTCACAATATGTCCTCCAGAAAATGATAGTCTGTCCGGTTCAGGATGCCGACCGGTTCGTCGGTTTCCAGATCCTCCCGTTCAATCAGCAGACGGATCGCCCAGGGCGGAACGCCCTTGTCCGTGTAATCTTCCTCCATAAAGACGAACGCTGTCTCCCAGGGCGGCCGGCGCTTCGGATAAATCCCATGACCGTCCGTGAAATAGATCATCCCCCGCAGATCCCGGAATTCGTCTCTCTCACACAGCTCCCGGACATAGGCAAAGGCCGGCCGGAAATCCGTTCCCCCGCCCCCGGTCAGCGTAAAATGCTGCAGGTACTCCTCCAGCTCTTCCCGGCAGGTAATCTTCACATCCGACCGCACGGCTTCATCGCACTGCAGGATCCGGATGTTGACCCTGCTCAGATAGGATTCCCGTTCGGTCAGAACGGACCAGGTCTGGTCCAGAAACGTCTGCACCAGCGGTCCGGAGGTTGACATCGAAACGTCAATGACCACCACGAAATCCTGGATCTTTTTGACTTCCCGGAATTCCTGCGGTTCAATCAAAGGCATGTTTCCGTACAGAGAGAGCCCGTAGGTATAGAATACATAATCAAAGGTATCCGGATCGGTATGCATCTCTTCCCGGTATACAGCAAACCGCCGCAGGAAAGACCGGTAATCCCACCGGTCCCGGTTTTCCGCGCGCATGCTCTGCCGCAGGGATGGATCGCCCGACGCGGATTCCTTTGCCGTTGTCTCCATGCGGGTCTGGGTCTTTTCGCTGATGTCCTGCCAGTGATCCTGCATCTGCTGCATGGCTGCGGTCACATTTTTCTGTCCCGCGGAAAGCCAGAGGCTGTGATCATCGATCTCGAATTCCTGCTCCAGCACGGCCAGATTCTGTTCGGACATCTTCCCCGCTTCCCGGAGTGCCGCCAGATCGTGGTAAACCCGCTCCGCTGTCAGCACACGTTCTCTGCCGCGCAGCAGATCATAGCAGTTCCTCCGGATCCGGTTGGCCCCTCTTCGGACACTCCGCTTTCTCATATCGTCAATAATCGATTCAACGGCAATATCACAGGACAGGCGCCAGAGCCTTTCGTCCGCACGTTCCGCCTTAAACGGATGACGAAGCAGACAGTGCAGAACGAGGTGCAGATACACCCGGTTCACCAGCAAAGCATTCTCCTCAAACAAATCGGAGAGCACCTTCGGATGGGCGACCAGCGATTTTCCGTCCGTCCCGATCCCGGGCAGCTCTGTTGAAATGACAAACGCAAGGCTGCTCAGAGCCAGATCCAGATATCGCATGTCAAGGTACAGCATGGTTCTCGCGTCCGCAAGAATCTTCATGCAGACCGCCTGCCATCTGCGGGTGATCTCTTCCTCATGTTCCCGCACCGGCGTACTCTCCCCGGCCCTGCTCTCCCCGGAAATGGTCCCGAAGCCTGTTTCCATCTGCGTCATCGACAGCTCCTTCCTGCAGAATATACGGCTTTTTTACTGCCAGATACCCTGCTTCCCTTTAGAGCAGGACATACTGCTTTTTCATTGCCGGGAATTCTCTTCTCCGGTAATCCATCAACAGGCTGAGCGCCCGGGCATCTCCCGTCTCTCCCAGCCGGTTCATCCATTTCTCCAACAGTTCTCTTGAAAAATACCGCTCCCGGACCAGCGTTTCCAGCCACAGCAGGCAGTCGTCGCTGTGCAGGACAAAAGCCGCACATTCGGCATCCTCATCCTTTAGAAAATCCAGATACGCTTCCTTGCTGTCCTCTCCCAGGCCCTCCGGAAAAGCCAGGCGCAGCAGCGCGATCTGTACGGAGGTCTGCGCGCGTTCCTGTACCCGCGCAAGATAAAACAGCCGGTCATACTGGCCGAGATCCAGCATTCCCCCGCGAATGCACTGCCGATATTTATACCCGGTTCCCTCATATTTGATTTCAATGATCCGCGCAGGCGTATTCTCAATGGATTCTTCATAATATCCGGGAAACAGAAGGCTCCAGCGCACCGCCTCCCCGATCCGCAGGGAAATGCGGAATTCATATTCCAGCTCTCCGAGGATATTCCGCATGCACTGCGGCGTTTGAATCCCATTCTCCGGTATAGGGGACGTTTCAAAAAATCGGATTTCTTCGATGTGATTGCAGGCAGTAAAAACTCCCCGCCCGAGCCGTGCGAGCCGGGAGGGAAGTGTCAGGCGGTGCAGCGTCCTGCAGCCGTAAAATGCATAGTTTCCAATGCTTTCGATGGTATCCGGCAGAATCACTTCCTCCGGAAAGACAAGTTCCGGCATCCCGTCCGCCCCTGCTGCCGGCGGCTCCCCGAATGCATCGTCAAAAATCCGGATCTTCTCCGGGGAATATTCGGTCGACCAGGAAGCGGCAAATATGTGATCCGCCAGCTCCCGGACCGGCTTCCCGCCGATCTGCTCCGGCAGTTCCGCCACCGGATCGGTTCCGTAACAGCGGAGAACCGTCACGCGGTCCTCCTGCTCAACATAAGCAATCTTCATGCTTCGCTCCTCGCGGTCAAAGCCCAGAAAGCGACCGCCGCCGCTGCCGCCACATTCAGGGAGTCCACTCCGTGCCGCATCGGTATATATACCGGCGCATCGCAGGCGCGGATGGTCTCCTCATCCAGGCCTTCCCCCTCTGTTCCGAGAACAATCGCCGTCCGCTTCTGTGCGCGAATCCGGTCATCTTCGATCCGAAGTGCATCTTCTTTCAGCGCCATGGCGATGCAGAAATATCCCAGTTCCCTAAGACGCGGGAGCGCCTGCTCCGGCCAGCTGTATCCATCCTCCGGCAGAAATGCCCACGGTATCTGAAAAACCGTTCCCATACTGACCCGGATCGCACGGCGATACAACGGATCGCTGCACCCGCCGGTCAACAGTACGGCGTCCATCCCAAGCGCCGCCGCGCTCCGGAAAATGGCTCCGAGGTTTGTCGGGTTTTCCACATTTTCAAGGACTGCGATCCGGCGTGACAGCCTGCAAAGATCGTCCACCTGTTCCCGCCCCGGCAGCGGCTTTCTTCGCATTGCGCAAAGTGCGCCTCTTGTCATGGGGTATCCGGTCAGCTGCTTCAGATTTTCCGGATCGGTCAGGTAAACCGGCAGGCGTCCCTTCTCCGGGTCCAGCCGTTCTTCCATATATGCCAGCAGGCGCCGGGTTTCCTCCGTTTCTTCCGCCAGAACGGAAACCGGTTCATACCCGGCCTCCAGCGCCCGTTCAATCACCTTGGGACTCTCCGCCACGAAAAGTCCGGGGGCCGGCTCATTGCAGTGGGCCAGCTGGCTCTCTCTCCGGCTCCGGTACATCAAAAGCTCCGGTATCCCGATATCCGCAATCCGGATCCGTTCAAGCGTTCGTTCTGTTTTTTCTCTTGTCATAGAAATGATCCATCCGCCCAAAGCCGCTTACAGATTGTTCCGCTCTTCGAGCGCTCACAATCCCCTGCCTTCGAAATCCGACTGAAAATAAAGCTGCGCCGGGATCCATCCGAAGTTCATACCTCTTCCTGCAGCGCTTCCACGCCAGTCACCGTAAGGTCTTTTCCGGAAACCCGGAAACGGATGTTGCAGCCTCCGAAGGCCATTCCGTAAATCCGCCCCGGATCCGACTGGTACCGGGGTCTCGGATCACAGGAAAGCACATGGACCGCAGCGGCGCGTTTCTCTTCCGGCAGGAGTGCGAGCAGCTCCTCCGGAAATTCCACCTTTAGAACATCGCTTTCCTTTTCCGGGGAAAACCCGCCGCCCGCCTCCGGCCGGCAGTCCGTATAGGGAAGATACGGTTTAATGTCCAGGATCGGTGTTCCGTCCATCAGGTCTGCGCCGGAAACGATCAGTACATGCCCCTTGCCCGGCACTTCCCGGATCTCCAGCAGCCGCACGCAGGAGAGTCCGATCGGGTTGGGCCGGTTCGGCGATCTCGTGGCGAAAACGCCCATCCGCGCATCCCCGCCCAGGCGGGGCGGCCGTACCGTCGGCGACCAGCCTCCGGCGTTCCCCTCCCCGGAGAGAAATTCAGAAAAGACCCAGAGCAGCCAGATATGACTGTAGTCCTCCAGGCCCTTCAGCGCATTCACATCCCGGTAGGCCGGTTCAAACACAACCTGTCCGGTCAGCTCCGGAATCAGCCCGCTCTGCCGCGGAATCCCGAACTTTTCCGGAAAGTCACTGCGCATATATGCAATCGGCTTCAGCTGAAAATCCATATTTCCGTAAAACCTCTCCCATTTCCACGAAAGCGGGCGGCCGGACGGCCTCCTGTTTCCGTCTCACTCTTCCAGCAGGAACCTCCGGATCGCCTCTGCGCAGCCGTCATGATTGTTGTCCGCCACGACCTCGTCGCATTCGGCCTTTACATTCGCGTTGGCATTTCCCATGGCAACCGCCAGACCGGCAAACCGCAGGCCGGCAAGATCATTGTCTGCATCCCCGACCATGATCATCCGCTCCGCTTCAATCTGCAGGATCTGTGACAGCTTCTCCAGCCCGGAAGCCTTGGTGATCCCCCGGGGAGAGCACTCGAGCGAAGAGATCTCCGAGTCCACATATTCCAGATCCGGCTTCAGACGGTCCAGCCGCCGCCGGCTCTCCGCCCGGTCCTCCACCGTCCGGTGATACAGGTTAATCTTTTCGGCAGGGTACACGCCCGCGTACGTCTCCGCCAGCACATCCTCCGCCGGTGTGGCCACCCGGGGGCCCATCTCCTGATACGGAGCCATCCCGTAATCCTTCAGGGAATAGAACTGGCTGCGGTTGATCATGTATCTTCCCCTGGAAAATGCGATCGGCATCAGATCCCGGTCACCCACAGCTTCCTGAATCTTTGCGATTTCCTCCCGTCCGATTGCGGCAGCGTAGAGAATTCGCTTTTCCCGCAGATCATAGAGGAATGCGCCGCTCTCCGCCAGAAGATAGTGCATGTCCGGATACTCCGCAAGGATATCGTTCATCTCGGCAAGAGATCTTCCGGTACAGAAGATGACCTCCCTGCCCGCGCGGAGCGCGTCATGGATCGCGTCCGCATTCGTCCGGGAAATCTCTTTATTGTCATCCAGAACCGTACCGTCCATGTCCAGTGCTATCAAATCATACCTTGGCATCGGTCTCTTCCTCCGGATCCTCTGCCGCTTCGGTCGTATCCTCCGGACCGGCCGCTGCTGCTTCGGTCGTATCCTCTGTGCCGGCACCCGCCGCATCCGTTTCTTCCTGCGGCACTTCCGGCGCTTCTTCCGCGGAAGCCTCCTGCATCTGCGGCTTCTGATCCAGAATCACCAGGTCCGCGTTCCCCCGGTGCGCGTCCTTGAACACACGCAAAATCTTCCGGAAAAAGTCTCCGCCCTTTTCTTCATTTTCAAACCAGATCTGTGTCGGCCCGAGATCCGTCAGGCAGTCATACAGAGCATCCAGGTTATTTCCGTAATAATCCGGGAAATGCAGCATCTCTTTGAGATAAGGATGTGCCTTCGACCGGGTTGTCATTTTTTCCGCATCCAATACAATGATCACGCGCTCAACCTCCGTTCTGCTGCGGATACAGCTGTTCAAATGTCTGATAATGATCCTCCGTGTAATAGATCAGGCCGTCATCCGAGTAGATAATCCGCTTGGCCGACCGGTATCCGCCGGTGTAATCAATATCGCATTCGTAATAATCTCTTCCCTTTTTTTCCGGAAGCTGTCCTTCATAATTGCCGAAATAATCGCCGCCGATGCTCTTTCCCGGGGCAACTTCGTCGAGGTTGCCTTCACTGTTCACCCAGCCCAGTTTTTTTGCTTCATTCTTGGTGATAAAGTTGTCCGGCAGATGTCCGAATTCATGCAGATACGCGGCCACTTCCTCCTTCGACGTGTATTCGCCGCTCTCTTCCACGGTGACCCCGCTTCCGTCCTGCGTTTTTGCAGCTTCCGTTTCACTGCTGGTATTCTTGTTGTTATTATTGTTATTACTGTTATTATTGTTATTATTACTGCTGCTGTTCTTGTTCTTCTTTTTCTTCTTTTTCCCGGTGAGCATGGTCCGGTTCCGGCCGGATCCGGAAGATACGACAAGCGCTGTCTGCCCGGCAGGTCCTCCCAGAGCGCTCAGTTCTGTGCCGGGGGCTGTCATACCCAGCAGCAGCATCAGGATCATGCAGATCCCGGACAGCCTTTGCATCCATTTCTTCATTCCTCAGTTTCCTCCGTGAAATGCACTCAGCGCCTCCAAAGCGGTGATAATCTCATTTTCTTCTCCCTGCGCCGCCGCATCGGCACCGTCCTTATAGGAACCGATCCCTTCCTTCAGATCCTTTTTCCACTCGACGACAACATTCAGGATGCTGGCCGTGCGGACGCCCCGGATCTGTCCTACCGCAAACAGGGCAGCCGTCTCCATGTCTGACGCGAAAATCCCTTTTCCGGAATAATACTCATCCAGCCAGCCCTTGCGGGAGAGATAGATCGCGTCGTGGCAGCGCGTCGGCCCCACGGTGTAAGCAAAGCCCTGCTCCCCGGCCGCTTTCACGCACGCATCCCGCAGCAGCGGGTCCGCATCCGCGAACATCAGAGCCCGGCTGTCCGGGTTCTTTCGGAAATCCAGCTCCGGCGCACCGTAGCGCAGATAATCCAGATACGACTGGCTCGCCCCGTCATCACAGACCGCCTTGTCGCAGATGACCAGCTGTCCGCACTGCAGGTCGGACTGCAGCGCACCGCAGCTGCCGATCCGGATAAAATCCTTCACTCCCAGATCTGCCAGCTCCTCCACACAGATCGCCGTGGAAGCCCCGCCCATCCCGGTGGAAATCACCAGAATCCGGCGGCCCTTATACAAACCGGTTCTGCTCTTGTATTCCCGGTTGAACGTCCCGTCCTGTACGTCTGTCATAAACGAACAGATTGCGTCCACTCTGGCCGGATCTCCCGGCAGGATCGCTGCCGTAGCGCCAATCGATTCATCCAGCTGAATATGCGGCATTTTACTCATCGTCGAATTCCTCCCTTCGCATCGCGTCAGCCTCCGGGCAAAACACGATCTGCCCCGGCATCGATAACAGTAACAGTATAGCACAGGAGTGCCCCTCTGTTCCATTTACATTTCATTCTCTTTAAGTTATGATGGTTACAGCCCTCATCGACTGTGAACAGCAGCGTATGATGCTGCGGATCTGCCCGGGAGAAGGTCCGGATCGGATCGGAAAACGTA
The DNA here is from genome assembly GCA_902767335.1 of uncultured Lachnospiraceae bacterium. Taxonomy (GTDB): domain Bacteria; phylum Bacillota; class Clostridia; order Lachnospirales; family Lachnospiraceae; genus Merdiplasma. Next base: position 4,231 of record CACXHD010000172.1, on the reverse strand, counting down.
TCGCAGAATGGCCTGAGAAGAGGAAAGGAGAAATCCCGAAATGAAAAAGAATCGTGATCTTCTGCTTGTGATTGATATGCAGAATGTGTACCTGCCCGAAGAAGAATGGGCCTGTCCGACAATGAAGGAGTCCATAAAAAATGTCCGGAAAATTCTGGACAGCAAAACGGGCTGTGAGGTTCTCTTCACCCAGTATCTTCCGTGGCAGCATCCCTTCGGACGCTGGGAGGAGTACAACCGGGAATATCGTTCCATCAACGAAAATCCGTGGCTGAGCGAGATCTGTGAGGATCTGAAGCCCTATACAGACCACGTTCCCGTGATCACCAAATCCACCTATTCCTCCCTGAAGGCACCGGAGGTACTCCATGCCGCCATGCGCGCGGACCGTCTGGTTCTTTCCGGCGTTGTCGCGGAGTGCTGCGTGCTGGCCACGATGATGGAAGCGGTCGATTTCGGGATTCCGGTCATTTACCTGACCGACTGCTGCTCCGGACAGACGCCGGAGAAAGAGCAGCGTGTCCTCGGCGTCTGCGACAGTCTCTCTCCGGTTCACATCCGGATGATGACATCGGATGAGTATCTTGCCGAAGACCGTTAAGGAAACGCGAGCCGATCCGCGGTTCTTTGGGGGATCAGCCAAAGCAGCTTCCTTTAACTCACCCCCCGGGGAATCGCCCCCTACCGCTCCACCGCAGCCTCCTCAGCTTTGCAGAACCTCCGACAGTGTTTTCATCAGCAGTTCCACATCTACCGGTTTCGATATGTGGCCCTGCATGCCGGCCTGCTCCGCCAGATCCACATCTTCCTGAAACGCGTTCGCCGTCATGGCAATGACCGGGATCTTCGAACGCGTTTCATTTTTCATGCTCCGGATCGCCGCAGTGGCCTCATACCCGTCCATCACCGGCATCTGGATATCCATCAGAACCGCGTCATAATATTCCGGTGCGGCCTGCGCAATCCGGTCCACGGCAATCTTCCCGTTTTCTGCCGTCTCCACCATAAATCCGGCCTGCTCCAGTATCATGCGGGCGATCTCCATATTGATCTCGTTGTCTTCCACCAGAAGAATGCGCTTTTCGGTGAAATCGACTGCCGCCCGGCCTTCTCCGGTCGTGCCGTCGGTATCCCCGGCCGCCCGGCCTTCTCCGGTCGTGCCGTCGGTATCCCCGGCCGCCCGGTCGTTCTTAAGAAGGTCGCTTTCTTCGGCCAGCCGGAATTTCAGCCGGATAATGATCTGTGTTCCGCTGCCCGGGGCCGTCAGAACCTCAATGGTTCCGCCCATCAGGTCGACGATGCTCTTGGTGATCGACATGCCCAGGCCGGTCCCTTCGATCCCGCTGACCGTCGAGGTCCGCTCCCGTTCAAAGGAATCGAACATCCGACCGGCAAATTCCTTTGACATGCCGATCCCGCTGTCCTGGACGCGAATCTCGTAGGACCCGTATCCGTTTTCCCCCGTTCCGACTTCCCACAGGGAGGCTTTGACGGTCCCCCCTTCCGGCGTAAACTTATAAGCGTTGCTCAGAACGTTCAGAAGCACCCGGTTCAGATTTTTCCGGTCACACCATACATACTTGTTCTGTACCTGTCCGGTATATACCTGGAAATCCAGTGCTTTCTGCCGCATCTGCTCCGCAAACAGGTCCCGCATGCCGTCGAACACCGCGCCGAGGTCCACCGGAACGAATTCCAGTTCCATCCGGCCGCTTTCAATCCGGCTCATTTCCAGAATGTCGTTGATCAGCGCCAGCAGATGCTGGCTCGATCCGTCAATTTTATCCAGATATTCATGAATCGTTTCCGGATCCGTCTCTTTTCTGGCCAGATTGGTATATCCGATGATGGCATTCATCGGGGTGCGGATATCATGGGACATATTGAAGAGAAACTGGCTCTTGGCCAGACTGCTCTCTACCGCATGGATCTTTTCGCGTTCCGCCGCCTCGTGTTTTTTTCGCACGACATTCTGTACATAGAGCATGACCGCCAGACCGACAAAAACAATCAGCAGCAGAAGCTTACCGCCTCCTGTCAGAAATGCTTTCATCTGTTCCGGCGTTTCCCCGGACATGAGCAGCTTTGCCATCCACATGAGGGCCGAGTACAGAAGCAGGGCAAACAGCACAATCCCGGAGGTTGACATCCCGCTGTATTCCGTCAGGGAGCTGTGGATCACGGTTCTCCAGTAAAAGACAAATCCCAGCAGGCACCAGATCGAAAGCAGCAGGAACGCCTCGCTGCCCATGGCCTCCATTGCGGAAAGACGCGGCACCAGCTGAACGATCACGAACAGAGCGGAAATCAGCGTTCCCCCCATCCCGGTTGCCTGCACCAGCCGGTTTCCTTCGGTTTTTGCAATCTTGTATGCAGCGGCAGAGGTGTAGCCGAAACCGACAATGGCTCCGAAGGAGGTCAGGTCCACAAACCAGTTCAGCGTATTCCTTCCCAGCAGGGAGAGGAAAATGGAGATCACCATGATAAACAGGATACTGTAGGTTGTTTTGGAAAATTTTTCCGACAGGATCCGATCTTCCGCCATGGTGGAGAGCACCCGCAGCGCGGCGCGATAGCCCCCGATGATTCCCGTGAGAATGGAGGCGACCGCCGTAATCGTCATTACCACCAGCCCGAAGGTCCCCATCACCGAATCCGCCGCGAAAAACGTCGGAACCGACGGGATCCCCCTCAGCCCATCCAGTGCGGCGATATACTCCTGCCACGATGCGAACTCGTCCGGAACCGCAGCAATGCTGACCAGAGTCATGGAAGCATAGGCGGCCGCAGCCGCAATGATCGCCAGGACAATGATCTTCCCGGACTTTTTCATGGAAAAACGAAAATGCGCCGCATCGAATGCCGTAACCTCAAAACCGACAAACGCCCATGGCGCAAGGATCACCAGACTGAAAACGGCATAATGCTGCGGAATCTGCCGGATGCCGCCGGCAGTCACCGTCCCGTTTGCGAACACCTGGGGCAGACAAAAAACCGCAATCACCAGAATTCCGGCAAACAGTACGACGGAAAGTCCGGTCATGAGCTTCTGCAGCAGAGGTTTCGCCGCGACGAAAAGCAGGCCGATCCCGGCCAGAACCAGCACGGAGACGATGGTCTCTCCGATGTAGATCGTGTTCCCTGCAATCGTGTAATGAAACCCGGTATGTGCCGTTTTCGTGAACAGAATCCGGACAACAAAGAACAGGGCCGTTCCGTTCAGAAATACAATGGTCAGATACGACAGACACAGAAACCAGGAACTGATGAACGCATGATCCCGGCCGAATGCCTCTTTTGTATAAGAGTATACGCCCCCTGTCATCGAAGTATGGCCCATCAGAAAGCGGAAATTGTGAGCGATGACCAGCATGATCACCATGCCGATGGCCATTGCGGCCAGCGTGCCCGCCGGTCCCGCTACCGGAAGAAAGGTCGTTCCGGGCATGGCAAACACACCCCATCCGACCATACAGCCAAACGCGAGGCCCCACACATCGATCGGCGACAGATACCGGTCCAGCGCCGCAATTTGATTCGTATTACCTTCCACAGCAGTCTCTCCTCATCTGAATTCCAGTCTACCAAAAAAGCGGTCTTTTTTCAATGAACTTCCATGCGAAAAGCCCTGGATATTCGCGCGTAAACGACACGCTCGTATCCAGGGCTTTACTATTCGTTAACGGTTATCTCAGCTTCCCTCCTGTCGGAAAGGTCTGTGCATAAATCCGTTCCTGCTGCATATGAGAATTATTTGAAATCCGCAACGTTCTCAGCGTCAACGGTGGAAACACCTGTGTCAACCACAGCGCCGCCCAGATCTTCGCCGTTCTCAAGAGCTACGACTGCATCGATTGCCATTTCGCCCATGACGTTGGGGTTCTGGGCCATGAATGCAAGCAGTTCGCCGCCCTCTACATGAGCGATGTTGGAGTCGGATTTGTCCCAGCCTACGCAGTAGATGGTCTCGCCGTTGGCAGCAGCATCCTTAACTGCAGCAGCTGCGCCGTTGGTAGCACCGTCGTTGGTTCCGTAGATCGCTACAACGCCGTTTGCGATCAGGGTGTTTGCCAGTTCCTGAGCCTTCGCATTGTCACCGTCGGAGTACTGTCTCTCACCAAGGGTGAAGTCGGTTCCTTCGAATACGGAAGCGAAGCCCTGATAACGGTTTTCACAGGAGTCAACACCGGCCTGTGCATCAACGATGCCGATTTCGCCTTCGGTAACACCG